>JACOST010000028.1:600000-849945 GCA_016178705.1 Deltaproteobacteria bacterium
ACACGGGTGCAAGCGGTTGAAAATGAACTCTACCCTGAGGCGATCCGCCTATGGTCGAACGGCCGGTTGCGCATCGAAGGCCGACGCGTCCGTATTGCGCCGTAGTGTGGTCAACCGTGCGTGCGGCCGCGGCGTGGATGCTGTGGTGCGGCGTGAGTTGGGCGGCGCCGGTGGTGAGCCCGGACTTCGCGCACCTGCCGCCCATCGCGGCGCGCACGACATCGCAGCAGACGGGCGAGGTGCTGTTCACCACGCGCACATGGATCGAACCGGTCGAGCGCAACGGCGAGCAACTCATCGCGGTGCGGTCGCTGATCTTCGAACCGGCCGGAGTGACGGTGGAGGAACACACGCTCGTCCGGGCAGAGGCGACGGTGCGTGCACTCGAACAGGAAACGCGCGTGCACGCCGCCAACGGCGAGACGTTGGCCGTCAACATGAAGCAGTTTCGGGCCGACGCGCTGCCGTTTGCAGCCGTGAGTGTCCCCGACGACACGTATCCGCCACGCGCGACGTTGTTGTACTTGCTCGGTTCGCTGCCGCTCGATGGCCAGGGCCACGGCTCGTTTCACGTGCTCGGCGAAGCCGAGGTGTGGCGAATGGAGGTGAGCGACGACGGCCGCGATGAGATCACGGTGCCGGCCGGGCGCTTCGCCTGTCGCCGCATGCGTCTGCGACCGGACCCCGAGAGTTTGCACTTCCCGGGATTCCTGCGGCCGTTCGCGCGCTACTTCATTCCGGAATTTCGCGTCTGGATCGCCCTCGAGGCACCGCATCTCGCCGTGCGAATCGTGGGACCGATGGGTCCGCCGCGCGAGCGGGACGTGGTGGTCGAACTCATTGCAATCGGGGCCGACGCTACCGGTACGGTGACTCCGGACGCCGCCGCGAGCAGCGCGCGTTGATGCGGCGCACGGCAGACGAGACTACGACGAACTCGATGCCGGTGGCGCTTCCGGAGCCGCCGTAACCGCGGGGGTGGACTCCTTGACCGGGGCGGCTTCCTTGTCTTTGGCGGATTCTTTCGCGGCCGGCCGGACCGGAGGTTTCGGCTTCTTCACGCCCGGTGCGAGCAAGACGCCCATCATGCGGCCTTCCATCTTTGGTGTTCCCTCGATGGAGGCAATATCCTTGAGCGCTTCGCAGATGGCCATCAGTTTCTGGCGGCCAAGATCCTGATAGGTCATCTCGCGGCCGCGAAAGCGGAGCGAGAATTTTACCCGGTCGCCTGCGCCGAGGAACTCGCGCGCGCGTTCGATCTGACGCTTGGTGTCGCCGCTGTCGGTGCGGTAGCCCAGGCGCAGCTCCTTGATGGTCGTCACCGCCTGCTTGCGGCGCGCCTCAGCCTCTTTCTTGTGCTCCTGATACTTGAATTTTCCGTAGTTCAAGATGCGGCACACCGGCGGCTGGGCGGTCGGCGCGATCTCAACCAGATCGAGCTCGGCTTCCTGCGCGCGTCGTAACGCGTCCTCCAAGGGCACAATGCCGATCTGCGAACCGTCGGGGCCGATTAACCGGACTTGTGGCGCCCGAATGAAACGATTGATCTTATGAGTATCGGGGGGTGGGGCAATGAACCGTGGTCCTCTTCCGCGAAACGCCAATTGACCTCCTTTCGAAATGCTCCCAATCAGAGCGAGCTGTACCTTACAACGCCGCCGAGCAAGTGACAATCGGTTTGCGGTACTGTCCTAGTTAGGAGCGTAGTGTCCTGATTTGAAAGCGCGGGTGTCCTAGTTTCGATCCGCCGCCGCGCTGGTCACCAGGTTGTGATCGGCGAAACAAAGGCGAACATCCATGCTTTGTTTCGCCGAACCAATGCCTAGTGCCCCGCATGCACTCAACCCCCTACCTGTTGGGGTATGCGCAGAACTGCGCCCTTGACAACTGAGCATGGTCGAGGCACATTGCCCGTGGAGTTCATGCCATGAAAGACATCGACAGTGAGATTCGCTCTAAACGTGCGCTCATCACGCGACTAGAGGAAGAGGTCGCGGTTTTAGAGCGCGCACGTTTACTGCTGGTGGACGCCCATGCCGCCGATCCCATCAACGCACCAGGACCGCGCCGGCAGCGGAAAAAATGGACGCATCCGCGTGCTGGCAAGGTTGGTCCAAAATCACTCATGGGCCGGGCAATCGGCGTATTGCGTGAAGCTGGAACGCCGATGCACGCAAAGAAAATCGCAGAGCAAATTGAATCGCAGGGGATGAGCGTAAACCTCGCCTCCCTTGTTGGCGGACTTGCGCGCATGGCGAAAGATGGTCGTTTCGTTTGCCGGGATGCAAAACCCAACACCTTCGCGCTTTTGAAAGGAAAACCAATGAGCTAGAAACAGTACAGCCGCCTTGGCCAGGCGGCTGTCTGCATACCCGTGGAGGGGTGGTTGAGCGGCCTAAAACACCCGACTTGGAATCGGGCGCTCCCTGATTAACCCAGGGGGCCACGCGTTCGAATCGCGTCCCCTCCGTTACCCTAGAGGATGCCTGCTAGGCTCTCCCCAATCCACGGTCGAGAGTCTACCGAATCACGGGCCATCCTGCAACCGCAATGCGGTTGGAACTTGGGTTCGCCATGCGCAGGGTTAGAACCAACAGGACGGGTGCGTGTATGCGGCAGAAGAGAAGAGCCTAACCCGATCCCGCCGGCCGCGCTTGGAGTTTTCACGACTCCGAGCCGGTCGGCCGGTCGGGCGCGCTCATTCCCAGATTCAGCAGCCACGTTGAAAGGCCAAGCCCGCGATGCTTGGCTTTTTCAGTAAGCATGCGCTTTTGCTCGGCACTCGCGCGCACCGGGATTACCTCTTCCTTGCGTTCTTTCTGTGGCTTGCGCCGTTTCACGGTTGCCATGGGGCTATTGTATGCACAAAAGAAATACAATGCAAGCTCAAATAAACCGCTTGACTTGTGCGCTTAATGTGTATACATTAGCCGTATGGTTGATCGGTATTCGGAACAGAGCCCCGCCCAAGGTTGGAGCCTTGAGCGAGGCCACAACCCCACGCGACGTGAGTCACGCAAGGATGCTGGGAGCGCCAAGCGTAGCACGTCGGTGGGCAACGTAGGAGCCCGCAATGAACGTGCTGTCGCTTGAGCAGCAAGCCCTAGTCATCGGCGCACTCACCGAAGGGTGCGGCATCCGCACCGTCGAACGTCTCACCGAAATTCACAGGGACACTGTGATGCGGCTCGGCGTCCGTATCGGCGAAGCGTGCCGCAACCTGCACGACGCGATGATGCGCGACCTACAGGTGAACACCATCGAACTGGACGAGCAGTGGGCGTTTATTGGGAAGAAGCAGAAACAGGTGAAGAACGGCGACGCGCCCGAACTCGGCGACGTGTGGCTGTTCGTGGCGCTGGCCGCAAATCAGAAAGCCGTCATCAGCTATCGCGTCGGCAAGCGCACCAGCGAGAACACCCGGCACTTGGTCAACGATCTACGTTTCCGCATTCTGAACCGGCCACAGATCACGGCGGACGGGTACGCGCCATACATCGGCGCGATTGATCGCGCGTTCGGCGTTGATGTCGACTTTGCGATTCTCGAAAAGCAGTACCAAGCGCCGATCGCGGCCGATGCCGCTCATCGCTACAGCCCCAGCTCGATAAGAGCCGTCGAAAAGACGGTCATTCGCGGCAACCCTGACGAGGACAAGATCAGCACCAGCTATGTCGAGCGGTTCAACCTGACGACGCGGATGCAGATGCGGCGATTCACGCGGTTGACCAACGGTTTCTCAAAGACGCTGCGCAATCACTCGGCGGCAATCAGCTTGCAGGTGGCCTTCTACAACCTGTGCCGCGTTCACGAGACGTTGCGTTGCACACCGGCGATGGCGCTCGGCGTGACGAATCACATTTGGACGATCGGCGAGTTGATCGAAGCGGCGACCAGCGCGCCCGTGGCACCGGAGAATCCACCGCCACCGCCGACCACGATGCGGCCGGGCTACCGTCCGGTGCAGCTTAGAGTTATTCCCGGCGGTCGGATGAGCTAGCGTTCCGAGTTGCCGTTGTGTGGCTCGTCCTTGTACGCATCTCGTGGTCCGATCCAGATGGACCATTCGTGCTCCTGGGTTGGCGCGTCAGAGCTAGCGGCATAAACTGGCTGAAATGACGCCTGCAATTCTCGCAAGAACTTCTCTGCGGTGGCGCTGTCGCTGGTGTTTCGCGTATAGGCGAACCAGGTCCCCTTGATCATCGGGTTGTTTTGACGCTGCTGCACCACGTCCCAACCCGATTTGGTGAAGACCTCAACGAAGTCTCTCGCGAAACCCTCCGCCTCGCGCGTGCCATACCAGACCACTCTCACTTTGGGCGGTGCACAACTCTTTTGGGGGGTGCATTCCATGGTGAGCTTGATAGTAAGCGCCTCGCGCAGGTCCGGATCAAGGCGACGATCAAAGGGCGGATGGATCGCGCGGCTTGCCGACCAACACGATACAGTGAACCAAAGCACGCCCAAAAACAGAGATGCGGCCGCCATAGGATGCCTGCGACCAGCAATCCAGACAGCTATGAGTCCGCCAACGCCGACGAGAAACACCGCTAGCAATAGATATTGAGGGTCGACAATCGCCGTCATTTCGCGCACCCATGCGAACGCTTTCGTCCATTGGTATACGTCCAGATACTCCAAAATTTTGAGGAACGGGGGTATGGCTGCTGCGAACCCAGACGCGGCGAGAAGCGAGACCTTCCAGTGCGGTGACATTCACTACCCCATGACGGACAATGGCCGCTCGTGTCAACCGATAGTGCGGAGAGTCCGGAGACAATAGGCGACAGGCCAAGCGAGGAAATGAAGGCTTGCATCGGAGTGTCCTAGTTCCCCGCCCTCAGTGTCCTACTTCGGACAGTACCCGGTTTGCACAAGTTCGGCAGCGTCAGATTTGACCCCCTGGGGGGAACCCCCTAGGATCGCCCGCAGCGGAGGCTCACATGAAGCAGTGGTTCGCATTGTCGGCGATCGGCGGGGATCGCCCCGGAATCGTCGCCGATCTGGCTGAATTGATCTACGAGTGCGACTGCAACCTCGAAGATTCCAGCATGACGATTCTCGGCAGTGAGTTCGCGGTGCTGTTGCTGCTCACGGGTGAAGCGGCCGGCGTCGCCGAGCACTTGTCGGCCGCCTGCAAACGCCTGGAGTGGGAGAAGCGGTTGACGGTGTTCTTCCGTCCGCTGGACGGAGCGCCGGTCCCGTTCGGTGCGCGTCACCATGCGCAACGCTTCGCGTTGCAGGCCGTGGGCGTCGACAAGGCCGGTATCGTTGCCAAAGTCGCGCGCTCCCTAGCCGCGCGTGAGATCAACATTTTCGAGATGCGCACGCAGTCGCGTCCGGAGCCGGGTTCCGGCTCGCCGATTTACACCATGCAGATCCAGATGGATGTGCCAGGTGATACCGACATCGCGACCCTTCGCCGCGAACTCGATCGCATCGCCAGCGAGTTGAATATCGATATCACGCTGGTGAGTGGTGAATCGTGAGTCAGGAGTCAGGAGCACCTCAGTCGTTCAGTTCCGGATGAAACTCCGGATGCGCGGCGAGCCAGGCGGCGGCGCCCCGCATCGACTCTTCGTTCTTCTTGTTTATGAAGCGATAGATCGGTCCCTCGACAAATCGCAGCGGGCCTTTGAGGTCGAACGATTCGCGAAAGCGTAGCCGCGTGCGATTCGCCCCGAGCGGTTCCAAAATCATCGAACCGCTCAATCCCGTGCGCAACATCTGATAGTCGTAGCCGCGATCCGGTTGCACGTTGGTGACGAGTTCGAACGACTCGCCGCGACGGCCGAAGGGCAGGGGATAGATCACTTTGCGCAGCAGGCCGTTGCCGCTCGCATCGCCGGGGTAGACGATCTCGACGTCGAGCACCGCTGGGGCGTACTGCTTCCACAGGTCGTAGCGTTGAAACAGCGCCCAGATGCGCGGCGCGGCAAAGGGCATCTCCAACGTGAACTCGTGATGCCGCACCGCGTGCTCACCCCGCGCCCGGTGGCACGGCAGGATCGCCGGGGGCCTGCACCAACTCGATCAACGTGCCGTCGGGATCGGTGACGAAGATGGCGGCGGCCGCGAATGCCGGGATGTCGATGCGCGAGGGTTCGATCACGCGCGCCCCGACGGCGCGCAGACTGGCGATCACTTCGGTGAGGTTCGTTACCCGCAGCGACAGGTGAGTCAGTCCGAGTTGATTCATCGGCCGCGGTTGACCGGCCCCGACCGTTCCGGGTGACGCATAGTGCAGCAGCTCGATGCGCGTGCCGTCGCGTTCGAGGTAGCGCGCTTCGAGGTCAACGTTCTTGAGCTGGAGCAATGTATTAGTCGGTTCACCGGCGACGCGGAGATCCGAGAGGTAGGTGAATCCGAGTCCGTCGCGATAGAACCGCAATGCACGTGCTAGATCGGAAACGCAGATGCCGATGTGCGTGAGTCGCAGGATGCTCATTGTGCGGGCGGTTCTATGTCGCCCGTGCGGTCGGCGTCAACGCGGAGGCGCTGCTTAGCCGGATCGAAGCGAATACTGGCGCGACCGTCAAGGAACTGCAGCAACGCATCGCCCGCGATCGTGCGGCGCCAGCCTTGCAAGATTGGCAAGATCGGCAACTCGGCGGCATCGCCGCTACCGTGCCGCGTGGCCAACAGTTCGAGGTCCGCGGTGGTGGCCAGCAGTCCGGGCGCGATGTGCGCCTGTTCGGCGCGCGTGCGCAACACCGCTTGCAGCAACTCAATCACACCGGTTGGTGTCGAGGCGCTGGTGTGCTTCGGCGACTCCGGCCAGTCCGACTTGGGTCGTGCGAGCGCTCGTTCGACCGCGCCCACCAGTTGGTCGGCGCTGCGCTCTAACTCCTTCGAGTGCAAGGCGCGAATGCCGCGCAGCGCGGCGGGCGTGGTGGGAGCGCGGCGCGCGAGTTCCACCATCAGCTCATCCTTCATGATGCTGCTGCGCGGCTTGTTGCGTTCGCGCGCCAGTTCTTCGCGCCAGGCCGCGAGCTCGCGCAAGACAGCCAAACCCTTGGCACGCAAGCTGCCGCGGCCGCGCACGCGCAGATAGACATCCTGCGGTTCGAGTCGGCCCGTCGCCGCCAGGCGTTCGAGGCGCTGGAATTCTTCGCGCGCCCAATCGCTGCGGTCGAGTTCCCGCAGGCGTTGGCGCAAATGGTCGTGCAGCGGGAGCAGGTGGCGCACGTCATCGGCCGCATACGCCAGTTGTGCGGCAGTCAGCGGGCGTCGCGTCCAGTCGGTCAGCGTTTCGGTCTTCTCGACAGTGACGCCGAGCACGCGTTCGACCAACGGCGCGTAGCCAGGCTGGGCGCCGTAGCCGACCATCGCGGCGGCCACCTGCGTATCGAATGTCGGCTCGGTGATCGCCTGCGTGAGCAGGAAGAACAGGTCGAGGTCTTGTTGGCCCGCGTGCAGGATCTTCTCGACGCGCGCGTCGGCCAGCAGAGGAAAGAAGGCGTCGAGCTGTCCGATGGCGCGACAGTCGATCACGGCGCAGATATGCTCGTTGGCCACTTGGATCAATTCGAGTTGCGGCAAATACGTGCGTTCGCCGACGAACTCCGTGTCGAGGCCGAAGCGATCGGAGTCGGCGAGCCGCGCGACGACATTGCGCAAGCCGGCGACGTCGTCGACGTAGACAAACGACTCGTGACGCGAGTGAGCAGGCCGCTGAGTATCCATGTCGCAGGCGGTTAGGCGCGCACGGCGGCGAGATCAGGCCGGCCCGACCACGTCCACGCGAGATTGGTGCGGCTGATGCCCATGAGCAGCCCGTGCAGTCCGCTTGGATGAATGAAGACATTTTCTCCCGCGCCCGTATCGTGGCCACTGGCCCAGCGCATGCCGCGCCGATCGAGGCGCGCGGTGATCGTGCCGACATCGTCACTCTCGGCGTAGCACATGTAGAGCGACGGGCCGCGCTTGGCGAAGAAGCGGCCCATTGATTTGTCCGATTCGGTGGGCTGCGACAGTTCGATACGATCGAGTTGCGCGGGTGGATTGAATAGCGTCAACGCACCAGTGTAGCCGAATTCGTGGCTGCTGAGTGGGTGGAACTTCTGCGCGTCGAGCCCGAAGATGTCGGCGTAGCGCGTCGCCGCCTGCTGCCAATCGCTGACGAGATTGGTGACTTCATAGATGTAGCGGATGCCGCCGAGCGAAGTCGTCGTGGTGCTGGGAGAGATCACCGCGCGCAACCCGCAGGTCTGATCCGGCGCGATGTGCAGGCGGCCGGCTTCCTCGCGCCATTGGATGCGGCGATCGGAGAGGTGCGTCGCCAAGGCACGCAGGTCGGGCGTAGCGAACCCGACGCCGAAGAGCCCTTCGCCCCACCGTTGTATGAAGGCTCGCACCGAGCCGTCGCCGGCAGGTTCGAGCAGCTCAATCTCGCTCGTGCCGGCGTGCAAGACGGTGCGATGCGCGGCCAGGAGATCGCTGTGATCCGCGCGCACCTGTTCGGCGCCGAGCACGGCGGCGAAGGTGTCGGCCGCGGCGGCGCGGTCGCGCACGGCGAGGAGAATTCGATCGAGTCGTTGCAGCATACGTGTCTCCGCGATGAGCGAGCCATAGCTTGAGCGTGGAGATGAATCCAGTGCCACACACGTTTGATTGGCGCGATTGTCGCGCGCCGGTGCAGGCGATAAGGAAGCGCCCATGACTGACCCTCGCTCGCAGCACCCATTTTGGATGCGCGAAGAGATTCACGAGCAACCCGATGCGGTCGCTGCCGCGCTGACCGATCAAGCTGAAGGGATCGCCCGTATGGCGGCGGCGCTGCGCGCGGCGCGGCCGCGACGGCTCTTCCTGGTGGGTACCGGCACCTCGTTTCATGCCGCGCAGTGTGCGGCGTGGTTTGCTCGCCTCGAACACGTGCCGCTGACGACGATGGCTGTGCCCGCGCACGACTTCGTAACCTATCCGATCGCACTCACCAGTGATGACGCAGTGGTGGTGATCAGTCACCGCGGCACCAAGCACTACACCGGCAAAGCGCTGGAGTTGGCGCGTGCGGCGAAGGTGGTCACAGGGCTGGTGACCGGGCAGGGGCCCCACGAAGCGCCGGCCGGCGTGGTCGTGCTGCGCACGTGTCATCAGGACCGCAGTTCGGCGCACACCGTGAGCTACACCAGCGCCCTCGCGGTACTGATGTTGCTGCTCGCCGACTACGCCGATTGCTCCGATGACGAGCGGCTGCGCCGCGTGATCCTCGATCTGCCGACGCAGCTCGCCGCGGCGCTGCAAACCGAAGCCGTCGTGCGCGAGTTGGCGGAGCGCTACGCCGGTCGGCAACGCGTTTACTTTGTCGGTGGCGGACCGCACGCGGTCACCGCGTCTGAGGCGGCGCTGAAGGTGAAGGAGACCAGCTACATTGTCAGCGAAGGCTTTGCGGTCGAACAGATGCTGCACGGGCCGATGCAAGCGGTCGAGGCGAGCGATCTGGTCGTTGCCGTCGCGCCGAGCGGTCCGTCGACGCAACGGATCGGCGATCTGCTCAATGCTGCAAACGAGATTGGTGCGGCGCGGATCGCCGTGATGTCGGGCGGCGAGTCACTCAATGCCGACGCGTCGATCCAGATTCCCCCCACGCGCGAATCGCTCAGCCCGTTGACGAGCGTGGTAGCGCTGCAACTGTTCGCATACTGGGCCGCGGTCACGCGCGGTAAGAACCCCGACTGCTTTCGGCTCGACGAGCCACGGTACAAGAGAGCCAGCGGTCGATTTGCGTTGTGAAGCGTTGGCAGCGTGCTGGCCGGGTCACGGACTAACCCGCCTCACAGTTTGTAGCCGATCACGGCGCCGTCGGCGCCGGGGGATTCGAAGCGGACCGTGCGGATCTTCTTGAAGCCGATGTCCTTGAGCCACGCACTGTACTCGGCGGCGGTGTAATTGCGGCCGCCGGCGGTCTCGATCAGCATGTTCAAGCTCATGAGCGCGCCCGGCGCCGGGCCGCTCTTGTCGTTGTTCACCAGCAACTCGCAGATGATCACTGCGCCGCCGCGCGGCAGGGCCTCGTAGCACTTGCGCAGGATCGCGCGGTCGTCGGCTTCGCTCCAGTCGTGCATGATCATCGAAAGCACGATCAGGTCGTGACCGCTCGGATAGACAGCGTCGCGGAAGAAATCGCCGCCGATGGTTTGAATGCGGTTGCTCAGCCGCGCCTGCGCGATCTTGGCCGCGGCGATCTCGGCGACTTGGGGCAAGTCGTACACGCTGGCGCGCAGGTGGCGGTAGCGCTGACAGAGTTGGATGTCGTACGCCCCGGAGCCGCCGCCGACATCGAGCAACCGCGTGAACGGCTTCAAGTCGATCGCCTTGGCGAGTACGGCGCCGGTCGACATGGAGATCGAGTGCATCGCCTCCCAAAAACGGGCGAGCAGCTCCCCTTCGATGCCGTCGAACAGTGACTGCTGCGTCGCCGGATCCCAGGTGGTCGGACGATTGGTGCGGATGGCGTCGGTGAGCTTGGCCCAGCCGGCGTACAGCCGGCGATCGAGCATCTCGACAAAGCCGCCGAAGTAGTAGGGCTTGCCGCGCACGAGAAACTCCTCGGCGAGGGGTGTGTTGTGGTAGCGGCTGCCCTTCTTCTTGAGCAGACCGAGCGCGGCGCAACCGGTGAGCAGCATCTCTGCCGGTCGCACAGCGATGGCGAGTGCACTCGCGAGTTTCTCGGCGGTGGTGCCTTTGTTGCGTGCGAGGCGGGTGAACAAATCGAAATCCAGCGCCGTCGCGAAGGTCTTGAAGACCCAGAAGCTGGTGGCGAGTTGCATCAACGGTAGTGCGGATAGTGGCTGACGGCGCGTCTTTGGCATTGCTGACTCTCCCTAGTTCTGTATTGCGCAAATCTCACTACCGTCGGACCGCAGTCAATCGATCGCAACGGTGTTGACTCGTGCAGCTGACGGGATACTTGGTCATAGAGAGCCCTGCAAGGGCGAAGCGATCTCGCTGCGCTGAGCGGCCGACCTGACTGCGACGCGATTGCTTCGTCGCTCCGCTCATCGCAATGACGACCTTCCGAGGCGCTTCAAGCTTCGCTTCACAGTCAGACACTCCCCACTTCTCGTCCCCGGGCCACGGTGTGGTAAGAGGGGCGGCCATGACGGAAGTGGTATCAGCTGGCGTGCGCGCGGAATTTGAGGAGCAAGGTCGAGGCCTCTTAGTCGCCCAATCACGCATTGGGTTCTGGATTCTCTTGACCTTCGTGGTGCTGTTCACGGTGGTGGATCTCGTTCTCAACCCGGGCAACTTCAGTGCCTCGCAGATGGAGCAGGTGAGCTTGCTGCGCGGCGTTCAGGTCGTGGGCATCGCGATCGCGTTTCGCGCTCTCGGGCGCCAGCGCACCCGGCGCGGCGTCGCGTGTGTGAGTGTGTTCCTCGCTTCTGGCTTCAATGCCACGGTGGTGTTGGCGTGCGTGATGATTCACGACACCATTCTCGCCCCGACGGTTCTGATGAGTACGACCATGTTCGGCGCCGCGTTTCTGGCGTGGGGGGTGTGGGCGCAAGTGCTCGTCGGCCTCGCATCGGCACTCGGAATCATCGTCAACGTCGTCGCGGTTACGCATCAGGCGGCGGGGATCTTCGGGTACAATCAGTTCGAAGCGTTCGCTGCCTTGGTGGCGTCGGTGTGGGTGGCGCAGAGCCTCGAACGGCAACGCTGGAGTCTATTCGTGTCGCAGAAGGCACGCGACGCGGCGGTTGCCGGACAGTTGGAGGAGGCGCGCATCTCCGACGCGCTGGCCCGCGTGGGCGGCGAGATGATCGAAGCGGTGGACACGCCGCAGTTGGTCGAGCGCCTCTGTCGGGTATCCGCGGCGGTGCTCGATTGCGACGTGACACACGCGTATCTGCGCGACGATGCGGGGCAGGCGTTTGTGCCGGTGGCGGCCTACGGCACCACGCGCGAGCAGTGGGAGATGATTCGCGTGCTGCGGATTGCCAAGGGCGACGCCGCCCGCCTCGAAGCGCGCTTCGAGCGCGAGGCGGTGGTCGAGCTGTCGACCAGCGACGCACGCGCGAGCGTGGGTGATGCGCTGGCGGTGGTGATGGAGCAGGCCGAGGTGACACGCTCGCTGTTCATGGCGCTGTGGCGCGGCAGCGAACTAACCGGCACGTTGCACGCCGGTGATCGCAGCGGCGCGGCCGGGTTTACGTTAGCGCAGCGGCGGATTGCGCACGGCATCGCCCACCTTGCCTCGATGACGATGGAACATGCGCGGGTACGCGCCGAGCTGGAGCGCGCCGATCAAGTGAAGGCGCACTTTGTCGCTACCTTGTCGCACGAGCTGCGCAATCCGATCACGGCAATCCAGGGATACAACTACATGCTCTTGCGCGGCGCGTCGGATCCCCTCAGTGGCGATCAGGCGGATCTCGTTCGACGTTCCGAGAAATGTGCGCAGGAACTATCCGATCTGATCACTGCCACGCTCGATCTGAGTCGATTCGAAGCCAAGCGCGTGCCGCTCGACCTGCAAGCGTTGCAAGTCTCCGATCTCTTCGACGAGCTGCGGCGCGAACTGCGTGCGCCGGCGGAGAAACCGGATGTGCAGCTCCGATGGCTTGTGCACGCCGATCCGCACGCGCTGCAAACCGACCCATTGAAGCTCAAGATGGTTCTGCGCAATTTGGTCACCAATGCCCTCAAGTTTACCGAACGCGGCGCCATCACGGTGAGCGCGACGGAGCGGGACGGTGGCGTCGAGTTCCGCGTCGAGGATACCGGTATCGGCATCGCGGCCGATCAGGTGCCGACGATTTTCGAGCCGTTCACACAGGCCCACGGCATCGAATCGCGGCGCAAAGGCGGCGTCGGGCTGGGGCTGCATCTGGTGCGGCGCTTGGTGGACGTTTTGGGCGGGACGATTGCGGTCAGCAGCGAAGTTGGCCGCGGCTCGACCTTCCGCATTTGGGTGCCCAGCGGCGCGGCGACCGCTTCGACCGCCTCGCCCGATCGTCGCCCTTGATACCCGGCCGCTGCCGCGAGCGGCTATAGCGATTGCTCGAGCTTGGCGCGTTGTTCGGCGGTGAGGTCGCCGATCAGGTAAGCCACGATGTTCAGCAGGCGGTCCAACTTGGGGGGTTTGGTGAGATAGTAGTCGGCACCGACACCGTAGCCCGCCAGCAGGTCTTCGTCCGATTTCTGGCCGGTCAGCATGATCACCGGCAGCTCGGTGAGCGCGAGGTCGTTGCGAATCTGCACGAGGGTCTGAAATCCATCGAGCTCGGGCATCCGGACGTCGAGGATCACGAGATCCAGCCGGGTGCCAGCGCGCAAGAGGTCGATAGCTTGTTGGCCGGTTTCCGCGGTGAGGGTGCGATGACCGGCGGTTTGCATCAATCGCGACACGATCAGCCGGATATTTTCCTCGTCGTCGACAATCAGGACCGTCTTCTTGGCGTTCGGAGTTGGTTTACTCATACCCGTGTCTACCAGTGCGACGGATGCTCCCTACCAGACCGGCGGTCAGCGGTCACGCCCAATCTGCGAGGCTGCTCTACCAGCCCGTTGAAAGACCCCGCATGCTTCGAGACGTGGGTTTCCCGTGCATTCTCAACGTCATTGAGAATGAGGTCTTGGGAGGGCGAGGCTCCCGCCGAGCCGCCGCACCATCGCCGCGCCGGCGGCTCGCCGGAAGGCTCGCCCTCCCAAATTCGGCCACCGATCCATTGTCACATCAGGGCCAACACCCTTCCAATCACGGCACCGCGCCGCCGTCCTTCAGCTTGGCGATCGCTTCCCAATCGTAACCGAGTTCGAGCAGCACCTCTTCGGTGTGTTGACCACACTCGGGCGACATCGTCGTCGGTGCCCACGGCGTGCCGTGGAAGTCCGCCGGGCTCGCCAGCATCTCGGCCTCGCCTTCGGCGACGGGAACCTTCACGATTCCGCCGTTCGCGCGCAGTTGCGGATCGTTGACGGCTTCGTCGAGCGACTGCACGGCGGCCCACCACATGTTCTCGCGATCGAATCGGGCGCACCATTCCGCGAACGGTTTGGTGGCGAACACGCTGTCGAGGACGCGCACGCAGTCGGCGTTGTGTTCGCGCCGCACGCGGATGTTGCTGAAGCGCGGATCGTCGAGCAGGTCGGGACGATCGATGGCGCGGATGAGATCGGGCCAGTGACGATCGGCTTGCAAGCCCAGCAACCAGAACCAGCGGCCGTCGCCCGCACAGTACGAGTTCACCAGCGGATTGGGGCAACCAAAACGATCGTACGGCGACTCGACGTAACCGAAGCGGAGGCGGATGTTCGCGTCCCACCCCATCATGTACAAGCCGTTACGCAGCAGCGAGGTGGTGACGAGCTGACCCTCGCCGGTGCGAGCGCGTGCGACCAGCGCGCCGCAGACCGCGCTCACCGCCGAGACCGCCGTGAAGTGATCGCCCATCGCGCCGCGTTGCTGCGGTGGCTCGCCGCCTTTGGGTACCAGCGACAGTCCCACGCCGGCGCGCGACCAAAACGCCCCAACATCGTAGGCCGCGCGATCGCTATCGTCGCCGGCGGGGCCGTAGCCGCTCACGCTGCAGTAGATGAGGCGCGGATTGTCTTTGCGCAGCGTGTCGTAGTCGAGCCCCATCCGTTCGAGCCCAGCGAGGCGCACGTTGGAGACGAACACGTCGGCGCGCGCGATCAGTTGCCGCGCAATCGTCCGGCCCTCGGGTTTGGTGAGGTCGATGGCGATGCTGCGCTTGCCGCGGTTGTCGAGTTCGAACGGCGGATTCATAGGCACGTCGATGCCGGCTGCTTGAGTAAACAGGCCGCGAAACGGATCGCCGTCGGGCGGCTCGATTTTGACTACGTCGGCGCCCCAATCGGCCATGATCCCAGCGGCGGCGGGGCCGGCGACCCAGAATCCCAGCTCGACGACGCGGATACCTTCCAACGGACCAGGCATTCCTTCCTCCTCCTCGGAGAAGTCAAAAGTCAAAAGGCAAAACGCAAAAGTTCAACCCCGAAGATGTCAGCGAAAGTTGGGCATGACTTCCTTCGCAAAGCGCCGCAGCAACTCGGGATCGTACGGCGGCTCGATGTGGACGATGACGTGCGTGACACCGGCGTCGACGTAGCTGCGAATCTTGTCGGTGATCTCTTGCGCCGACCCCGCCAACATCGCGGTCTGCGCGCCTTTGCCGGCCGCGGCGCGTGCCCCGATTCCTATGGCGGCACCGGCGAATGGAATGTCGGTGATCTTGTACAGGATGAGGAAGGCTGAAACCTCGGGTTCGCACGGGGCGCGGCCGATGCGCTGACACTCATCGTGGACGATCTGCATGCGCTTCTTGATGCCGGCAGGCGTGACGCCGATGGGCACGTTCCAGCCGTCGGCGTACTTTGCGACCAGCGGCATGATCCACTTCTTCCCTTTGCCGCCGATGACGATCGGCGGATGCGGTTGCTGGACAGACTTGGGATTGAACGGTGCGTGATCGAGCGTGTAGTACTTGCCCGCGAACGACGGGTGGTCGGCAGTCCACAACTTGGTGATGACTTCGAGCGCTTCGCCCAAGCGGTCGGCGCGCTCCTTGGCGCTGTAGAACGGAAAGCCATAGGCTGTGTGATCGCGTTCGAACCAGGCGGCGCCGATGCCGAGGTAGACGCGACCGTTGCTGATCTGATCCACCGTCGTCACCATCTTCGCCAGCAGCGCCGGGTTGCGGTAGGTGTTGCCTGTCACCAACGTGCCGATGCGCAACTTGGTGGTTTGCGTTGCTAGCGCGCTCAGGAGCGTCCAGCCTTCAAGGCACGGACCATCTTGATTGCCACGGATCGGGATGAAGTGATCGAAGTCCCATGCGCTGTCGAAGCCGAGTGCCTCGGCTTCCTTCCAGATCGCAACCAGATCTTGGTACGTGGTGTCCTGCTGGCCGGTCTGGATGCCGAAGAGGATTTTCTTCTTGGCCGCGGCAGGCGGCTCGCTCTGAGCGATTGCCGTGCTGAGCAGTCCGAGAACGAGTATTGCCGAAAGCGTCACTCGCATGTGCGACCTCCCGTGGGTTGGCGTGCCAGGCCGGGATCATTGCGCCAAGCGGGGGTGGGAATCAATCGTGAAGTTCGGGTCGGTGCGTGGTGACGCGTCAGTCGATGCGCTGTCCCTTCTTGACGGTGGGGTGTTCGAGCCAGGCGCGGCGTTGCTCGAACGGCAAATCAATGTACGTCTTCATTGCTCGCACGGCATCGTCAGTGAGCATAGTCTCGAGGAAGGCCGCACCCTCAATTGCGAGCCCCGCGGTCAGGTCGGTATCGCTGCCTTCATAGATCGCGCGCTTCGCTTGTGCGATCGCGACTGGCGCCATTGCGGCCATTTCGTGCGCGATCGCACGCGCGCGGCCGAGCGCGTCATCGACGACTTCGTGCACCAGTCCGAGACCAAGCGCCTCGTCGGGTGTGACAATGCGACCGCGTAGGACGAATTCGATTGCGCGGCCGGCGCCGATGAGGCGCGCCAAGCGTTGCGTCCCGCTCCCGCCGGGGAGAATAGCCAACTTCGTCTCGGGCAGACCGAAGCGGTGATCGCCGCGCTGCGCGATGCGAATGTCGCAGGCGAGAGAGAGTTCGAAGCCTCCACCCTTTGGTATCGCCGTTCATCGCCACGATCACCGGTTTGGGCAGATCGCGCAGCCGTTGGAGCATCGCGTGATAGCCGCCGGTCAGGGCGGTGCCGATACCGCGCAGCGCCTCGCGATTGCTCGCCAGCGCGTGCAATTCCTCGACGCTGTAGTGGGTGATGAACTTGCCAGGCATTCCTCCGGTGAGGACGACGGCCCGCACGATCGGGTCGGACCATGCCTCGATCAGCTCGCTGAGTTCGCGCGTGCCGTCGGCGCAGAAATAGTTCATCGGCGGGTTGTGATAGGTGGCGACCACGACGGCATCGGTGGTGTCGATGCTCCAGAGACTCATGCGGCCCCTCCATTGCGGGTTGTGGATTTGAGATTGCGGATTGCCGGATGTGGGATGCGATCGTTCATCGCATTAGATCGCTACTGTGTCGCTCAGTGCCGGGCAAGTGGCCTTGACGCCCATATCTTGTTCGATGCGGGCGTGGAGCGCATTCCGCGCAGTGGGTTCGCCGTGGGTGAGGAAGATGCGCGGTGATGCAGCGCGGAAGTTGGAGGCCCAGGCGACCAGTTGCGATTGACCGGCATGCGCTGAGAAGCCTCCAAGCGTGTGCACGCGCGCGCGGACTGCGAAGCGCTCGCGCATCAATGAGATCGTGCGTGCGCCATCGACGAGGGCGCGGCCAGGTGTGCCCTGCGCCTGAAAGCCGACAAACACGATGTGAACGTCCGGTCGCCAGACGTTGTGTTTCAGATGGTGCAGGATACGCCCGCCGGTACACATGCCCGAGGCGGAGAGAATCACCGCGCCGTGGTCGACGGCATTGAGCGCCTGCGATTCCTGCGCGCTGCGGGTGAAGTGAAGAGTCGGGAAGTCGAGCGGCGTATCGCCGCGTTCGATCATTGCCCACGTGTCGGCGTCGAACAGCTCACGATGGCGTCGGTATAGCTCGGTGGCCGCGATCGCCATCGGACTGTCGACATAAACCGGTACGTCAGCGAGTCGACCTTGGCGATGTAAGCGACCGAGATGGTAGATGAGATCCTGGCTGCGTCCGACGGCGAACGACGGGATCAACACCTTGCCGCCAGAGGTGCGCGCGTCGGCGAGGATGGTCGCAAGCTCTTCGATGGTGTCGGTCAGCGGCCGATGGTCGCGATCGCCGTAGGTGGATTCCAGCACCAGCACATCCGCCTGCGTCAACACGGCGGGATCGCGGAGCAATGGCGTGCCGGAGTTGCCGAGGTCGCCGGAGAAGACCAGCCGGCGGCGCTGCCGATCATCCTCGACCGTGAGTTCGATGATCGACGACCCCAAGATATGGCCGGCATCACACAGCCGTAGCGTGACGCCGGGCGCAATGGTGCGCGGCGTGTCGTACGCGATTGGTTTGAATTGGTTGAGCGCCTGCGCCACGTCGGCTTGTGTATAGAGCGGCTGGACCGGGGCTTTGCCGTGCCGTTGGCGCTTGCGGCTGTAGCGCTGGGCATCGTGTTCTTGCAGGTGGGCGGCGTCGGGCAGCAAGATCGCGCACAGATCGATCGTCGCCGGTGTTGCGAAGATGGGGCCGGCGTATCGGCTGCGTGGCAGCAGCGGCAGGCGTCCCGAGTGATCGATGTGGCCGTGCGACAGCACCACGGCATCCACGGTGCCAGGATCGAATGGCGGTGGTCGACGGTTGCGCGCTTCAGCGGCAGGGCCACCTTGATACAACCCGAAGTCGACGACGATCCGTGCGCGCTCGGTTTGGAGGAGATAGCACGAGCCGGTGACCTCCCCAGCTGCGCCATGGAAGGTGAGGTTCATCCGGGTTCGCCGAGTCGCGTTTACTGCTGGCCGTGAATGGCCGCGGGCTCCGTGGGCACCCAGACGCAGAAGGTCGTGCCCTGTCCAACCTGGCTGTCGACGGCGAGCGTGCCACCGAGCAGATCGAGCAGTCGCCGCACGATGTAGAGGCCAAGGCCGGCGCCGCCGTGGCGGCGGTGGATCGACGTGTCGGCTTGGCGAAAGGGCTCGAAGATGATCGACAGCGCCTCGCGCGGGATACCGAGCCCCGTGTCGCTGACGCAGAACTGAATGCCGGGTTGCTCGTCGTGTGCGCACGCTTGTACCTGCACAGTCACGTGCCCCGCATCGGTGAACTTCAGCGCGTTGGCGATGAGGTTTTTGAGCACGACCTTGAGCTTGACGCGATCCGTGCGCAGCAGCGGCAGATCGATCGGGAGCAGCCAGGCGAAGTTCACGCCCGGTTTCTGGCGGAGTTCGCGAGTTTCGATGTCCAGCTCGCTGGCGATGTCGCTCACCGCGACGTCGCTGAGGTCAACCGGCACTTGCCCCGCTTCGAGACGGCCGACATCGAGTGTGGCGTTGATGAGTTCCAGCAGGTTGTGTGCGTTTTGGCCGATGCGCCGCGCGGTGTCCGCCTGCTCGGGTGTCAGGGCGCCGAAGGCGAGATCGAGGAGGAGTTGATTGTAGCCCAAGATGACGTTGAGCGGCGTGCGCAGTTCGTGCGACATCGTCGCCAGAAAATCAGACTTGAGGTGATTGGCGCGTTCCAGTTCTTCGAGCGTGCGTGCGTGTTCGAGGGCGAGCGAGGCCAAGTGCGTGATGCCGCGTACGAGCCGCTCCTGTTGTGTCGTGAATGGTTCCTCCCGCCCGCGATAACCGGCGACCAGCATACCGACGATGCGCGCGCCGCGCAGCAGCGGGACATACATCGCCCGGGTGACGGCGGCGTCGCCAGCGAAGACGGGGAGTGGGAACGAGGGCAATTGCGCGCGCGAGAATTGAATCAAACCCGGACCGTTGACGAGGCGGGTAAGCAAATTGGTGGTGGTGCTGTGCGGTAGTTTGACCACTCGCAGCGCCTCGATTTGCTCGCGGGTGTGCCCGTGCGACGACATCAGCTCAAACCCATCGTCCTGCGTGCGCGGGAGCCAGGTGTGGCTCCAGTCGCATCCCAGCAGTTCGGTAGTGAACTGACACAGCCGATCGAGAATCACCGGCGTGTCCAACGACGAGATGATCTCTTGCCCAACATTCACCAACGCCGCCGAAAGTTCCGCTTCCTCCCGTTGCGTGCGAAACAGCTCGGTCGCATCGACCGCGACGGCGAGCTGTCCCGTAATGGCTTCCAGCAACTGGACCTGGCTGGTGTCGAAGCGGTGGCCGGCTTGTGTCCGCATTGCCACTAGCGCCCCGAGCAATGGCCCGCGGACGATCAGCGGGGCGATCGCCAGCGAGGAGAGCCCGAAGTGCGCGAGGATGGCTGCCGGGAAGATGTTCTGCTCCACACCGTCGTTGATCACCACGGTTTCGCCGTTCCAGATCGACTCGATCAGCGGCTCACCGCGCCGGAACTCCAGCCCGGCAGCGTCGCCGAGGAGCGAGGCTGGCATGCCGTAGTGGCTGAAGATGCGGAAAACTTCACGTTCAGGATCCCAACAGAAGCTGCAGATGCGCTCGCACAGCAGCAGCTCCGCGGCGCGCCGTTGCACGCGATCGAACAGTTTGTCCAACTCGACCGTGCCGGTGATGTCGCGCGCGACCTGCAGTAAGGCGGCGGCCTTCTGCTCGGCGCGCTTGCGCTCCATCGCGGTCGCAATCACGTTGGCCACGGCTTGCAGGAAATGAACGTCGCTTTCGCCAAAGTGACGGCGCGCGGTGGCGTGCGCGGCCACAACGCCCAACGACCGCTCTTGCCCTTGCAGACGGACGCTGAGGCTGCTGACGATGCGGCGAGTCTCGCGCAGCGCCACGTCGCGGAAGCGTTTCTCGCTGGCGAAATCTTCGACGATTACCGGCGTGTCGCTGCTGAGCGTGTAGCCCGCCAACGATTCCGTATCTCCACCGATGGCGACCCGCAGCACGAGGCCATCATCGGTACCGACTACAGCCCGTTGCGTGAAGGCGTCGCCGCTCGGGAGCAACTCGAGGACCTGACAGTAGGCGACGCCAAGCACTTGCGCGACTAGCGCCACCGCGTCCCGCATCAACACGGAGAGATCGGTGACGATCAGGGCGCGTTGCCCGAGCGCGGCAACCGCCCGCAGTCGATCGCCATCGTAGCTATCCGCGTCCACGGGGGAGTTAACTCGGGTGCTTGCGGGTAATGTGTGGGGACGTAAGTCGCGGGTCATCAGCGGATCGTGCCTGCGGCGATAGTAGCTAACTGGTTGCGGGCTGGAAAGCGATTTAGCGGTCCGTCCGGGGAAACTCCCTCGGTTATAGGGTCACAAACGGGGCACTCTGCTGCGATCGCTCGGGTGCGACACGGACAGCCGCCGCGGCTTGCCTGAACCCCGCCTCAGCTATACAACGGCGCATCCTTGAACCTTGCGGAGCATACTCTCATGTCCATGAACCGCCTCGATTTCGGAATCTTTCTCGCCCCCTTCCATCCGGTCAGTGAGAACCCGACGCTGTCGTTGCAGCGCGACTTCGAGTTGATCGAGTGGCTCGATCGCCTCGGTTACGACGAAGCGTGGATTGGCGAACACCACTCCGCGGGCTACGAGATCATCGCCTCACCCGAGGTGTTCATTGCCGCCGCTGCCGAGCGCACGCGCCACATCCGTCTGGGTACGGGGGTGTCGTCGGTGCCGTATCACCATCCGTTGATGTTGGCCGACCGCATCATGCAACTCGATCATCAGACGCGCGGTCGCGTGATGTTCGGCGTCGGGCCGGGCGCGCTGCCGTCGGACGCGTTCATGATGGGTATCGACGTGATGCGCCAGCGCGAGATGATGGACGAGGCGATCGCTGCGCTGGTGCCATTGCTGCGCGGCGAAACCGTCACGATGGAAACCGACTGGTTCAAGCTGCGTGACGCGCAGCTACAACTGCGGCCGTATACACAGCCACACATCGAGATCGCGGTTGCCTCGCAAGTCTCGCCCTCCGGCGCGCGTGCGGCCGGCAAGTACGGACTCAGCTTGCTGTCGATCGGCGCCACCACGACCGGTGGCTTCAACGCACTTGCCGCTAATTGGGAGATCTGTGAGGGCAAGGCTGCCGAGTACCGGCAAGCCGTCGATCGCAATCGCTGGCGCTTGGTCGGCCCCATGCACATTGCCGAGACGCGCGAGCAGGCGCGCGAGGATGTTCGGTTCGGATTGGAACAGTGGCTCGACTATTTCCGCCGGGTTGCCGCATTGCCACTCGCACCCGAAGGCTCGATCGACGACGCGGTCGATGCAATGAACGACAGCGGCCTGGCGGTCATCGGCGACGTGAATGATGCGATCGCGCAGATCGAGCGGCTCAAGACGCAGTCGGGTGGCTTCGGCTGCTTCCTGCAGATGGCGCACGAGTGGGCCGACCGCGAGGCCACGCGCAAGAGCTACGAACTGATCGCCCGCTACGTGATGCCGCACTTCCAGAATGCAACCGTGGCGACGGTGAAGTCGCGTGACTGGGCAGCCGAGAATCGCCCGCAGTTCATCGGCACCGCCGTACAAGCGATCATGACCGAGATCTCCAAACACGCCGCCGAGCAAGAAGAGAAAATCAAGAAGGCGAGCTGATCGGCAGCCCCTCAACCTTTCTCGCCTCGCCGCCAAACAATCGCGAGCGGCAGCAGTAGCGCCCAGAGGTCGCCGATGGATCGGCCGTCATGGCGATTGATCATCGCGCAGCCCCTGCTCATCGATGTCGACGCGAAGACCTCGACTGGCGCGACAAGCGGCGTTGGACTTGCTAACGGATCAACGCACGCCCCGCGTGGACAGTCCCCGGCGTCGACGCACGCGTAGCGGTCGAAGTCGCCACCCGCGCACACGCGCCCAACCGATTGGCAACGTGACTGCGGACACTGCGTATCACGCAGGCACGACTGGCCTTTGCCGGGTCCACTCGCGCACAATTTCTGCGTGCCCGCGCATGGCCGATGCCCATGACAGTTCGTCGCCTGATCGCAGCATGTTCCGTCCATTGCACCGCCGGTGCACGTCCCGCTGCGCGCATCGCTGCTGCACGACGGCTGGTTGGAGCAGGTGCCACCGGCGCAATCGCACAACAGCCCGTCGTCATCTCCGCCGTCGCACACGCCTTGCGCCACGACGCACGCGCCGCGGAGGCAATCGGCGTTGCGCGCGCACGGCGCGCCGTCGTCGACTCCGTCGGAGCACAACAATGCCGCGCTCAGGACGCTGCGCGCTGGTCGCGGCAGCGCGACCACGATCTCACCGCTGATGCCGGTCGCCTCGACTATGGCGGCGGCAGGCGAGGCTGCTCTGAGTTCCGTCGGCGTGAGCGGATAGTGCGCGGCTGGCGCGTCCGACGCGATCGCGGCCACGCAAGTGTACAGCACCGCACCGTTCGGAATCGGACGGACAGGCTCGTCGAGGCGGAGGTCCACTACGATCGCTCGCACCGCGGTGCAATCCGTACCGTGGCAGTCGGACGGGCGGAATGCGAAGCCGACTTGCTGCGGGAGGTTCGGGTCGACGGTGCAATCGGGTTTGCCATTGGGTTTTGTCGCGATAGGCGCATGTGGATCGAATACGAGGTCGAGCTGGACGCCGGCGATGTCCACGGTCGACGCAAGGCGAACGTCGAAACGCACACGTGCCCCTGGTGCCCCGGTCGCAGAGCCAACGCGAATGACCACCGGCGCGATGATCGGTGGCACGGTCGACGTGCGCGTGGCTGTCGGCGTTGGCGACGGCGGCGCGGTGCGTCTCGGGGTGAGTGTCGCCGTCGGCGAGCGAGTTGGGGTTTCCGTGCGCGTCCCGGTCTCTGTCCGGGTTGCGGTCGCGGTCGGTCGCCGCGTGTGCGGCGGCTTGTTGCACTCAGCTCCGATGCAGTTGATCGCCACGGCGAAGGGCTGCGTGCCAACGCCAACACTGCCGCGCCCGATTCCGTTCACCAAATCGAGCACGTCAACCGTGCCGGAGTCGAAGTTGGCAACGTAGGCGGTGTCGCCGTCACGCGTCACTGCGATGCCGAACGGCCGTGCGCCAACGACGAATTGATCGGTGACCTGGTTGGTGGCGGTCTCGATCACCTCTACGTCGCCGGCCTCGGTGGCCACGTATGCGAAGGCGCCGTTGGGATTCACCGCGATGCCGCCTGGTCGCCCGGCGATGCGAATGGTCGTGGTGACCGCATTGGCGGCGGTATCGATCACCGACACGTTCCACGAGCGGTAGTTGGTGACGTAGACGGTGCGGCCGTCGGGCGCGATCGCCAGGCGGTTCGGATTGCGCAGCACCAAGACGTTGGCCGTGATGGCGTTGGTCGCGGTGTCGATCACCGACACCGTGCCGGGCTCCGATGTGAACGAGTTGGTGACGTAGGCGAAGGCGCTGTCGGGCGTGATCGCCACAGCGTTGGGGCCATCACCGACCGGGATCGCATCAGTGACCTCGTTGCTGGCGAGGCGCATGCGGGAAACCGACGCGGCACCGCGATTGGAAATGTACGCAAACACTCCATTGGGCGCGATGGCGAGGCCGACCGGGCCGGTGGCGACCGCGATCGTTGCCGTAACCGTATTGGTTCGGGTGTCGACGACGGACACCGAGTCGGACCGAAAGTTGGCGACGTAGGCGGTGGTGCCGTCGGGACTGATCGCGATGCCGTCGGGATTGCTGCCGACGGGGATCGTGGCGACGATGGTCTGGTCGCTGGTGTCGATCACCGACAGCGAGTCGGAGCCGAGGTTGGCGACGTACGCGAACGGCGCGGCGAGCGCTCCATTACGAAGCATCGCGACGAGTACGGCGACGAGAACCGCGGTGCGCCGCGGTCTGATGTTGAATGCAGCCATGGCCTTCCCTCCTCGCACGACAAGTACCGCTCTGTCGTGCGCCCCTGATGGCCTGCGCGATTCTCTCGGCTGTATTGGCAAGTCGCATACCAGCAGCAGGAGTGTGTGGCGGGGAAGTGAAGACACGTGAGTCGACCGACGAACTGCGGCGCTGGTGCGGGAGTCTGGCGATCGTGCCTCGCGCTCACGCGGCTGGCTGACCTCGACGGCGGATGGCGGCGTAGGTATGCTGGCACGCGATGACGAGGCGGGGGAGGCGACGATGAACCTCGGGGAACTCTTCGGCGCCTGGGCGCCATCGCTCGGGTTCGGCGGCGTGGCGGGCGTGATCGTCGGGTACACGGCGAAGAAGGTCACCAAGCTGGTGGCGATCGCGCTGGGCGCGGTGTTCATCCTGATCCAGGTGCTGGCCTACAAGCGACTGATCACAGTCAACTGGGAAGCAGTGCAAAGCACGGCCGAGGGCGTGTGGGTGGATCCCAAGGGACTGACGCTCGCCGATCACGCGTGGGCAATTCTGTCCGCCAATCTGCCGTTCGGTGCCGCGTTCGTGGCGGGCTTCGCGATTGGGTTCAAGCTCGGATAGCGAAGCTGAAAGTCGGAGGGTAAGGACAGCTGGTGTCGACTGCGTTGAGGAATTTGACTGATCTGCTCGATCTCGAAGAACTCGAGGTCAACATCTTTCGCGGCGTGAGTCCGAAGGAGGATCGGCAACGCGTCTTCGGCGGGCAAGTCGCTGGCCAAGCGCTGGTGGCCGCGGGTCGGACGGTGAGCGAAGGCTGGATCCATTCGCTGCACGCATACTTTCTGCGGCCAGGCGATCCAAAGATTCCGATCCTCTACGAGGTCGATCGTATTCGCGACGGAAAATCGTTCACCAGCCGTCGCGTCGTTGCGATCCAGCACGGGCACGCGATCCTGCACTTGTCGGCGTCGTTCCATAAGCTCGAAGAAGGATTGGATCATCAGACGCCGATGCCCGAAGTGCCACCGCCCGAGAGTCTGCCGACGTTTCAAGAGCGCATGAAGCCGTTTCGCGAGCAGCTCGGAACGTGGGTCGATCGCGAGCGGCCGATCGACATGCGCATGTGCGATCCGATCGGCAGCCGGCCGGATACCTGGCGCAGTCCTGAGGCCTACATCTGGCTGCGCGCCGATGGCCGCTTGCCCGACGATCCGATGCTGCACGCCTGCGTGGTCACCTATGCATCGGACATGACGCTGCTCGACAGCACCCTGCGGCCGCACGGCCTGACTTGGGCGCCCGATCGCAAGATCATGAGCGCCAGCATCGATCACGCGATGTGGTTCCACCGCCCGTTCCGCGCCGACGAGTGGATGCTCTACGCGCAAGTGAGCCCATCGGCGTCGTACGCGCGCGGACTGGCCACCGGCAGCATCTTCTCGCAAGACGGTCGCTTGCTGGTCTCGGTGGCGCAGGAAGGGTTGATCAGGAAGTTGGAGTAGGGCGACACTCGGCGGCAGAAAACAGCTTGGCACGTGGTCCCCCCAGGGGTTACACTCGCGCGAAACTGCTTGGGCGAGATGATGGTCCACGATGCGTAACCCACCACGGAGACGATTCGGCTTGGGCAGCGTTCTGCTCGCAGCAAGTCTGATGGTGATGGGCTCGCTGCCGCTTCCGAACCCGGCGCAGGCGACGACGAAGCCGAGACTTGTTCAGCGAAGATATCTCCGCGTCACGTCGGGCAGCAGCGCCAGCGTGAAGTTGTTGCGGCCGACCACGGCCGGCAATCTGATCGTCGCCTACGTCGTGTGGGACAACAACGGTTCGGTGTCGCTGACTGATTCCAAAGGCTACGCCTACGCCAGTGCCGTCGGTCCGACGCAATCCAGCGGCGACAGTACCAACGCTGAGATTTTCTACGCGCAGCTCGTCGTCGGTGGAACCGACACGGTCACGGCGAGTTTCGCGACCGCGATCACCACTCGCGGTGTTCTCTACGTCTACGAGTACTCGGGTATTGACTGGCTCACGCCGTTCGAGGCAGCGGTTGCGGCTTCGGGGTCATCTTCGTCAATGGATAGCGGTGTCCTGACTACTGCGGCTGTCAATTCGCTGTTGTTCACCGGTGGCGCGTCCAACAAACTGGTGACGCGAGCGGGTCAAGGCTATCGGACTCTCTCTCGTACGTACGGCAACCTGATCGCCGACAGGGTCACTGCGCCGGCGGGCTCGTACAACGCCACCGGTACGCAGATCGGCACGTCCTGGATCATGCAACTAGCCGCGTTCCAGGCGATCGGCAATGACACGGCTGTGCCGAGCGTGCCGACGAATCTGCAAGCTTCGAACGTTGTCTCCAATGCGGCGACGATCGCTTGGACGGCGAGCGCCGACGATACCGGGGTCGCTGGCTACAAGGTGTTCAGAAACCGCATCCAGATCGCGACAACCACGCAGACCTCGTACACCGATCTCGGTCTCGCCCCCCTCAAGACCTATTCGTATGCTGTTGCCGCGTACGACGGTGCTGGTCACGTCTCGGCCAGAAGTACTCCGGCCCTGAGCGTCACGACGCCCAGCAACCCACCGCCGAACACGAACACCGCCTATCCGTTGAAGGTGAGCGCGAACGGGCGCTACCTGGTGGATCAGAATAACGTGCCGGTGTTGCTCACCGGGGATTCGCCGCAGGCGTTGACGGTCAATCTCTCCGAGGCCGAGGCCGACGCGTTTTTCGCCGACCGCCAAGCCGCGGGGTTCAATGTGGTCTGGGTCAACTTGCTCTGCGCCACCTACACCGGCGGACGCGCCGACGGCTCCACCTACGACGGCATCGTGCCGTTTACCACGCCCAACGATCTCGCCATGCCCAACGAGGCGTTCTTCGCGCGCGTTGACCATATGCTCACGCTGGCGGCGCAGCATGGCCTTACCGTGCTGCTCGATCCCGCCGAGACCGGCAGCTACTTGAGTGTGCTCAGCGCCAACGGTGTCACCAAGGCGCGCACCTATGGGCGCTACCTCGGCACGCGCTACCGCAGTGTCGACAACATCATCTGGATGAGCGGCAACGATTTCCAAAGCTGGCAGTCGCCCGGCGACGACGCGGTGGTGCAGGCAGTGGCGCGCGGTATCCACGACACCGACGACCGCCACATCCACACCGTGGAGTTGGACTACTTGGTCAGCGGCTCGCTCGATGACGCGAGTTGGGCGCCGCTGATCCAACTCAACGCGTCGTACACCTACTACCCGACCTACGCGCAGGTGCTGGCGGACTACAACCGCGCCAACGCGCTGCCGACGTTCCTGGTGGAGGCGAACTACGAGTTCGAACACAACGCCGCCGACGAGGGCACGCCCGAGATCCTACGCCGGCAGGCGTACTGGAGTTTGCTCAGCGGTGCGGCCGGCCAGCTCTACGGCAACCGCTACACCTGGCCGTTCAGCAGCGGCTGGCAGAGCAATCTCGATACGCCGGGCTCGTTGCAAGTGAGTTACGTGAAATTCCTGTTCGAAGCGCGGCAGTGGTTCAACCTGATTCCCGATCAGGCCCACACCGTGGTGACCGCGGGCTACGGGACGTTTGCCGACAGTGGCGCGCTCGGCACCAATGACTACCTGACGGCGGCGCGCACGCCCGATGGCGCGTTGGTGCTGGCGTACTTGCCGACGAGTCGCACCATCACGGTGAACATGGCGACGCTCGGCGCCCCGGCCTACGCGTCGTGGTACGACCCGAGCAACGGGACGTTCACTCCGATTGCCGGCTCGCCGCTGGCCAACAGCGGCGCGCGGCCCTTCACGCCGCCGGGCGCCAACAGCGATGGCGATGGGGACTGGGTGCTGGTGCTCGAAGCCACAGCGGTGCCGCCCGACACCGAGGCGCCGTCGGTGCCCAGCGGATTGTCGGCCCCAGGTGCGACCGACACGCAGATCACGATCACATGGACGCCGTCCACTGACAACGTGGCGGTGGCGGGCTATCAGCTCTATCGCGACGGCGCGTTGATCCGCACCACGGCGGCGACCACGGCGACCGACACGGGGCTCACGGCGTTGACGGCGTACGCCTACACGGTGGTCGCCTTCGACTACGCCAACAACGCCTCGGCGCCGTCGGCGGCGCTCAACGTCACGACGGCGGGCCCCGGTCCGACCTTCGTGCAGCAGAGCTACGCCGCACCGCAATCGCCGCAGAGTGTGGTGAGCACGACCTACGCGAGCGCGCAGACGGCGGGCGACACCAACATTGTGGCGATCGGCTGGAACGACGTGACCGCGAGCATCACGTCGGTGAGCGACAGCGCCGGCAACGTGTACCAGCCAGCGCTGGCGACGTTCCGTGGCAACGGCATGAGCCAAGCGATCTACTACGCGGCCAACATCGCGGCCGCGGCAGCGGGCAGCAATCAGGTGACAGTGCACTTCGACCAAGCCGCGGTGTTCGTCGATCTACGCATCACCGAGTACGCGGGCTTGCGTCAGAGCGCGCCGTTCATCGCCGGCGTCTCAGCCACCGGAGTCGGCAGCAGCGCCAGCACCAGCCCGCTCGCCGCTGCATCCAATAACTTGCTGTTCGCCGCCGGCATGACCGGCGCCACGTTCAGCGCGCCGGGGACTGGCTACACCAGCCGCGTCATCACCGCCCCCGACGGCGACCTCGTGGAAGACACCATCGCGGCATCGGCCGGCAACTACACCGCCACCGCGTCACTCAACAGCGGCACGTGGGTGCTGCAACTCGCGACCTTTGCACCGCCGCCGTAGGGCGCGCTCCTCTGTCGGGAGCCCGGCGGTTTCTGAACTTGGGGATGGCGCTCTACAATTGTGTGAAGAACCGGCTTGCAATGACCGAAACACTATGGCAAATCTGGCAACATCATTGATCGGAAAGGTTAACCCAGTGAAGCGAACCCAACATCACACGAACCTGCACACGCGCGACTCGCTGCGTGACGCGACGTGCCAATGGCACGCGCGCGCGGCGGCCTCGCGAGCGGGCATCGTGGCGATGCTGGGTACGACGGTAACCGCCAAGATTCGCCCGAATGGGGCACCCGGTGGCAATCCCAACAAGGGGGAACCGTAAGCAAGCTTCACAACCCTTTGCGGATAAAAAGGCCACCGGGACTCGAACCCGGTGGCCTTTTTATTTGCCCTCTGCGCGCCACGGAGGGCACGGACCGCGCGCTCGACCGGCCGGCGAGCGCGAGCCGAACTAGCGGCGACGTTTAGGAGGAGGAGACCATGTCCCAGATTGATGCACAATTGGTCGCGCGGCGGCTGCGGGAGGTTGTGGCCGATGAGCCGAAGGCATTCGCCTACGATATCGGCGTCAGCCTGTCGGCGCTGTACAACTACCTCAACGGTCGCGTGCCTTCGACGGAAGTGCTGTACCGCATCGCTCAGTATACCGGCCGCCCCATGGAATGGTTCCTGGCCGGTATGGATGCCGGTGCGATGCAGATGGCCGCGCAGAATGGGAGCAATGTCACTCCGCTGCGCGCTGCCGTTGGGTACTGACGAAACGAGTTGAAACCTTCCCGCCAGCTCGGGCTGGCGGGAAGCTGGAAATTGATTGGGGGTGATCCCGATGTTGTGGTGTGTTGTGCAGACGCCGTTGGCGCCGGCACTGACATGGGCGGTGAGTGCGTGGGTGCTCCCCGCAGTGGCCCTCGCGGTCGCGTTGGTGCCGGTTGGATTGCTCGTCTACAAGACGCTCACTCGCGCCGAGGCCTATCGGCCGAAGCTCCGGGTGGTGGAGGACAGACGGGCGGAATTGACACTCAAGCCGGCGTGATCTTGCGCCGTTGAAACTCCCTGGGGGGCTGGTGCGCCATCCCCCCAGGGCCCGGCGAGTACGCCTGCGCCGCGTCCTCCCTCTCTTCGTACCCCGATTCATTTAGTGTGAGCCGCCACCTTGCGCAGGCCAGCAGCCGCGCTGTAGGGTTCCTCGCGACCCGAAGGAGACCGGCTGTGGTGGAACCGAGCGAGAAGAGTTTGCAACGCATCAAAAGGTTCGTCGCCAACTACTGCGATAAGTCGGGGACCACTACGCATCCCGATCTCGAAGTGACCGAAGCCGTGGTGAAGGGTTTGGCGGCGAACTCCGACACGCTCGGCCGGCCGCTGTGTCCGTGCCGCTTCTATCCCGACAAACAAGCTGAGGTGAAGCACCGTACGTGGATTTGCGCGTGTGACGACATGCAGATTTACAAGTACTGCCATTGCTTGTTGTTCGTGAACGCAGAAGGCCTGCCGATCACGGAGCACCTGCCCGCCGATCACGAAGGCCGCCAGATCTACGGCTTGGTGAACGATCCGACGCCCGACAAGGGCCGTCCACTGCGCGCGCAGGCCGAGCAACGCGAGATTGAACGCCGCACCAGACCGTCGTAGCTTGGGACCGTCCGACCCTTCCGCTCCGACCTTGATCTTTCCCTGTCCCACGGGCAGCATAGGGCGTTCGAAATTCCCTGAGCCCCCAGCGGATCGCATCGGCATGATTGGACTCGTTAAGAAGATCATCGGCACCAAGAACGACCGCGAGCTCAAACGTATGCGGCCGTCCGTTGAGCAGATCAATGCGCTCGAGCCGACCATCCAGGCGCTCAGCGACCGAGAGCTGCAAGACAAGACCACCGCCTTCAAAGCGCGAGTGCAGGACGTGACCAACGAGTTGCGTGCCCGCCTCAACGATCTGCGTGCGCAATTGCGCGGCGAGTCCGGCGCTGAAGGCAACGACGGCGACCCGGAAACGCTGCGCCAACTGATCGACGAGCAAGAGAAGGCGATCTACGCCCGCGAGCGCGAAGAACTCGACGCGATCCTCCCCGAAGCCTTTGCCTGCGTCCGCGAGGCCTCGAAGCGCGCGATTGGCTTGCGCCACTTCGACAGCCAACTGATCGGCGGCATCGTCTTGCACGAAGGCAAGATCGCCGAGATGAAGACCGGCGAGGGGAAGACCCTGGTCGCCACCTTGCCGCTCTACCTCAACGCCCTCAGCGGCCGCGGCACGCACCTGGTCACCGTCAACGACTACCTGGCCCGCCGCGACGTGCAGTGGATGGGACCGATCTACCACAGGCTCGGTCTGACCCTGGCGTCGAGCGTTCACGACACCAGCTTTCTGTTCGATCCGACCTACGTCGTGAAGGACTATCGGCTGCTCAACTTGCGCCCGATCGAACGCAAGGATGCGTACCTCGCCGACATCACCTACGGGACCAATCACGAGTTCGGCTTCGACTACCTGCGCGACAATATGAAGTTCAGCCTCGACGAGTACGTCCAGCGCGAGCTGAACTTCGCCATCGTCGACGAGGTCGACAACATCCTGATCGACGAGGCGCGCACGCCGCTGATCATTTCGGGGCCCGCCGAAGAGTCCACCGACAAGTACTACAACATCGATCGCATCATCCCGCGGTTGAAGCGCGGCGCGGTGGTGCGCGGCGATGTCCGCCAAGAGGATCGTGCAGAGATCGAGTCGCAAGGCGACTTCACCGTCGACGAGAAGAGCCGCAACGTCGTGCTGACCGAGAGCGGCGTCGCCAAGATCGAGCGCATGCTCAGCATCACCAACCTTTACGATCCAGGACAGATCGGCACGCTGCACCACGTCAACCAGGCACTCAAGGCGCACACCATCTTCAAGCGCGACGTCGACTACATCGTCAAGGACGGCCAGGTCATCATCGTCGACGAGTTCACCGGCCGCTTGATGCCGGGGCGGCGCTGGTCCGACGGGCTTCATCAGGCCGTCGAGGCGAAGGAGGGCGTGCGCATCGAGCGCGAGAACCAGACCCTCGCCACCATCACCATCCAGAACTACTTCCGCATGTACAAGAAGCTGGCCGGCATGACCGGAACCGCCGACACGGAATCGGTCGAGTTCAAGAACATCTACAAGCTCGATGTCGTCGTGGTGCCGCCCAACCGATCGATGATCCGCATCGACAAGCCCGACGTGGTCTACAAGACCGAACGCGAGAAGTTCAACGCGGTGATCGAGGATATTGTCGACTCGCATGAGCGTGGTCAGCCGGTGCTCGTCGGCACGGTGTCGGTCGAGAAGTCCGAGCACCTCGCCAAGCTGTTGAAAAAGGAAGGCGTGAAGCACGCCGTGCTCAACGCGGTGAACCATGAGGCGGAAGCCAACATCATTGCGCAAGCGGGCCGCCACCAAGCCGTGACGATCGCGACCAACATGGCCGGTCGTGGCACCGACATTTTGCTCGGCGGCAATCCGGAGTTCCTCGCCCGCGCCGAGTTGGAGAACGAGTGGGTGCGGCGCACCGCGTCGTTGCCGGAAGGGCATCACCGCTACGAAGATGCCCTGCAGCAGTTGCGCGAGCGTCACGAAGAGGCGGTGCAAGGCGCGTTGAAGAAGTATCAGCCGCTGTGGGAGCCCGATGAACAGGCCCAAGCGAAAGCGCTCGACGATCTGACTGCGGCGCATCGCGTGTATCTCGAGGCGGCGTTCTGGCGCGCTCGCCGCGATTACGAGGCGGCTCTTGCCCGCGTAGTGGAGGCCGACCACATCGATGCACCCACCGCCCACGCCTGCGAGCAAGCCGTCGCCAACTATGGGCAGGCGCTGCACGAGTTCGATCGCGTCACCGGCCCCCACTTCGGCGAAGAAGGCCAGTTACGCTTTCAGCGCGGATTGGACGAGCTGCGCGCGGTTTTGTCGCAGAACGGTGCCGGCGACGCGCGCGCGGTGGCCGCCGCACGCACCCCGTTCGAACGCGTGCGCAGCGACTACGAACGCGCGTTGCAGAAAGTACTCACGCGCAGCGAGAACGAGGACGACGGCTACGAAGCCGCCGTCGCGGCGTACGCGGCGGGCGAGCAAGCGTACAGAGACGCCGAAGCGTCCTACCTCGAGCAGCGCAAGCCGTATGAAGAAGCGGTAGCCGCGGCCCAGAGCGAGTACGAGACGACGCGGAAGAAGTACACCAAGGTCGTCGAGGACGTGCGCGAGCAGATCGACGCGGCTCCCGAAGAGTTTCGCACGCGTTTCGACGAAGCGATGGAGAAGTACCGCACGGTGTGCGCCGAAGAACGCGAGAAGGTGCTCGCGGCCGGCGGACTCTCGATCATCGGCACCGAGCGACACGAGAGCCGGCGCATCGACAATCAGCTGCGCGGCCGCGCCGGCCGCCAGGGCGATCCCGGCGCGTCCCGCTTTTACCTCTCGCTCGAAGACGACCTCCTGCGCATCTTCGGCGCTGAGCGGATCCAAGGCTTGATGACGCGCCTCGGCATGGAAGAAGGCGAGCCGATCGAGCATCGACTCATCACGCGCGCGGTTGCTAACGCGCAGAGCAAGGTCGAGGCTCACAACTTCGACATCCGCAAACACTTGCTCGAGTACGACGACGTGATGAACAAGCAGCGCGAGGTCATCTACGCGCGCCGCCGCGAGGTGCTCGCGGGCGAACGGCTGCGCGACACCGTGCTCGGCATGATGGAAGAGATCGCCGCCGGCCTCGTCGCGCAGTACAGCAACAAGGAGCTGGCACCCGAAGAATGGGACTGGCAGGTTCTCGACGACGCGTGCTTCAAGCAGTTCAACCTCCGTCCGAACTTCGGCGTCGACGAGCGGCACGGGTTCACGGTCGAGCGCTTGGAACAGGCGCTGATCGAGCGGGTGCGGGCGGTGTACGAAGAGCGTGAGCGCGCGTTCACGCCGCCGGTGCAAAGGCATCTGGAGAAACTGGTCCTGCTGCAGACCATCGATGCCTTGTGGAAGGATCATCTGCTGGCGATGGATCATCTCAAGGAGGGCATCGGCCTTCGCGGCTACGCGCAGAAGAATCCACTGCAGGAATATCAGAAGGAAGGCTTCGAGATGTTCGAGGCCATCATGGTGCAGATCCAGGTCGATGCGATCGAGAAAATCTTCACCGTGCAGATTGCGCGCGAAGAGGATGTTGCGCGCTTGGAGCAGCAACGCCGCCCGCAACCCGCCCGCATGGTGATGAGTGGCGGTGCGGCCGCCGCGCCCTCCAAGCCGCGTCCCGCGCAGCAGGAAGACAAAGTCGGCCGCAACGACCCCTGCCCCTGCGGCAGCGGCAAGAAGTACAAGAAGTGCCACGGTACGTGACGCGCACCTGAGCCCGACTGCTAGTGGTGACTGTGCACAAGAAGTGAGCCCTCGATACGCCGCCCTTCGATACGAAGCCTGCGGCTTCTACTCAGTGCGGCTACTCGGGGAAGCGGGTTTTGTCTCGGGAAGCCCAATGCCCGTTTGCCCGAGTAGATCGCGAAGGCGATCGTATCGAGGGCCTTCTGCGCAGAGGTGCTATCGATCAAGGGTCGCGTCGTGACGGGTCACAGCGGCGAGCGCGATCTCAGTCGCGACGGCGATCACCAATAGGATCGTTGTATTCAACGCCATCATCGTTTGCGCAATGAACAGGGCGCCTGGAACCGCGGCAAGTAACCATGCCCACCGCGACTGCGTCGCGGCGCCGAAGGTGGCGACGATCACGAGTGGGGCCGCGTAGTCGAGGGCTCGGTAGAGGTCGACCGGGCCGATATTCGAGAAACCTATCCCGATCACTACGGCACCCAGAGCCTGCGGGAGCAGCGCGAGATTGATGAGGCGGCGCGGCAATCGGAGGACCGTCGCGACGACCATGACGCCGAAGACATCGATCAGCCACTGCACGACGCTAGTCAGTGGCGGAATCTCCATCAGGTTGCCGGCGAGCGAATAGGTGTTGATGGGCACGGGTAGCAGCAGGCGGAAGGCAAAGTAGAATGCGACGATTCCACCGCACGCGAGCGACATCCGCTTCCACGGCCGACCGCTCAGCATCTGGAACAAGACGCCGCAGGGCAGCATGAAGAGGTGGATCTCCTTGTTGAAGAGCCCCATCAGACAGACCGCCACGAACCAGTACGGGCGCCCGGCGATGATCAAGTAGGTCGACAGCGCCAAAAGGCAGTGCGCCAACGGATCGGTCAGCATGGGTTGGGTCAGATTGAAGGCAAAGACCTCCCGCAGCTGCCCGTACGCGACCACCGACATCAGTGCGAGCACCACGCCGTGCGAGAGGCGATGAACCGCCAACGCGAGGAAGAACGCCGCGAGCGTGAGGGACACCACGGTGATGAGGTAGAACCCGTCGTCGATCGACACACTTCCGATCAGCGAAATCGCTCGCGCCAGCAACGGCGTGACGATGCGGTAGCAGTATGGCGGCTGTCGATTGTATCCGTTCGCCGGGTACATGAAGCGGGAGAAGTAGGGATGCACGTACAACCCGGCGATGGAGAAGTTGTTCAACGGCTGGTTCAAGTCGGGGCGGGTGATGGCAAACAGGTTGAACGCCATCGAGCGGTAGAAGAGATGGTCGCAGCAGTATTGGTCGGGATCCATCGGCGGATTTCGCCGCGCTTGGAGCCCGGTATCGACGGCGCTCGCCAAGAGGAGGAGCGCGCCGATGGCGACCTGCCGCGGCAGCCGCTGGTACAACGGGGATGTGGAGTTGACCGACCGGGGAGTAGATGGCACGCGCTGCACAGTACCTCAAAGCGGCGGGCGCGTGCCAGGCGGATATCGCTGGACGGCATTGCGCCGCGGCACTAGCATTGGCGCGTGACCGATCGTGCCGACCCCGAATTGCTCGCCGGGTTGCGGCATTTGCCGCTGTTCGTCGATCTGCCCGTCGAGTTGCTCGAGTTGGTTGCGGCTCGCGCCCGTCGCCGCACGGTCGAGAGCGGTGCAGTGCTGTGTACAGCCGGTGAACCGGGCAACGAGTTCTTCGTCGTTTCAGCCGGCGTGGTCCACATCGTGGCGCCGACGGCGCGCGGCGACGAGGTCGTTGCCGAATTAGGGCCCGGTGAATGGTTCGGCGAAATGGCGCTGATCACCGGCGAGCCGCGTTCAGCCACCGTGATCGCCGCGAGTGACGCCACTGTGCTAGTGCTCGCTCGCAGCGATTTTCAACAGATCCTGGCGCAACTGCCTGCCGTCGGCCTGGCCTTGAGCCACGTGCTCAGCCGGCGTCTGCGCGCGCATCTGCAGCGGCGGCACAACCGCGAGCGGCCGGGAGCAATCGCCGCTGTCACCGCCTCGCCAAGTGCGCCGGATACCATGCTGCTGCTGAACATTGCCGCCGCGTTGGGCGACGAGGCGGGCATCCCCGTGGCCATCGTCGATCATGTCTCCAAGCGCGTGTCCGAGTGGCCTGTTGTGGACGGAGTCACGGTTCTTGCGGATGGCGTGCTCGATCCGGCTATGCTGCGCGCGGCGCACCCGTTGTTGATCATCTGGGTTGCGGCGAGCGATGCCCGCACGCCCGCGCTGACTCGGCAAGTCGATGCGGTGTGGGCACTCGACGACGGTGCGGCGCAACTGCTCGAAAGCATCGACGTGTCTTTCGCGCGCGTGCGTTGCGAGAGCGATGCGGTGACCGCTGATCCCTGCGAGATCCAACTGGTTCCGGCGGAGATGACGAGGGCGGCAATCACCCGCACGCAGCCGAGGTCAGCCGCGGCAGTCGGACTGCGACGTTTCGCCCGGCGCGTGCTGGGTCGCCGTGTCGGTCTGGCGCTCAGTGCAGGCGGAGCGAAGGGTTTGGCGCACGTTGGCGCGCTGCGCTGTTTCGAGCGCGCCGGGTTGGAGTTCGATCTGTTCGCCGGCACCAGCATGGGGGGTATCGTCGGCGGACTGATTGCGGCCGGCCGCACCAGCGCGTCGTTGTTGACGAGCTTTCAGGGGTTCACCCGCAACATCCGACGCACGCTGCTCGATTTCACACTGCCCGAGGTGTCGCTGTTGCGCGGCGAGAAAAAACGCCGAGCGATTCGTGAACAAACCGGCGAGCGCCAGATTCAGGATCTGGTGCTGCCATTTTGGACGGTGGCGGCGGATCTCGTGACGGGCCACGAAGTCGTGTTCGGCCACGGCCCGCTGTGGCAAGCCCTCGATGCGACCAGTGCGATCCCCGCCGTGTTTCCGCCGGTGGCCCTCCATGATCAGGTCCTCGTCGACGGCTGGGTGGTGAACCCGTTGCCCGCTGACATCCTGCGCCGGGAAGGGGCCGACATCGTGATCGCGGTCGACACCTCGGCCGGCGTCGACCCGACAGTGCGAACGGAGCAACACGGCAACGCGTTGCAGAGGTTGCGGCACCGGCTTGCGAATCCTGCCATCGTGCGAGTGGTTCTGCGGGCGATGGAGGTGGGCGCGCGCGAGCGCACGCTGGCGAATTTGGCACTGGTCGACGTCGCGGTGCAGCCGGACCTCACCGCCTTCTCGGTCGCGGATGTGCAGCACGTTGACGAGATCGTCGAGCGCGGCGAAGCGGCGGCAGAAGCCGCCTTGCCGGCGATTCGTGCGGCGATGCAACGCCGGCTAGCGTAGGAACGAGGCGCGGCGGAAATTCTAGAATCGCACGCCCAGGTCGCCGTTGCCGTTTTGCAGCGCGCGCACAATGCCGGGCGGTTGATGCAACAGATCGCTGGCATCGTGACTAGCGTTGGGGCGACCCCCGGGGGCCGCGCCGGCAACTGCGGCCGGCGGTTCGAACGCAGCGCTGCGATCGGAGCGCGGGATCGCGCTTCCGGTCAGTAACGGACTGGCCGCGCTCAGACTTTCCGCGTGACCGCCGCCGATGAACTCCAGACCCTTCAGATACTGGCGAAAGATGGTGTCGCTCAGACGCGTCGGTGGCGTAGCGAACTTGCCGCGCGCGACGCTGGTGATCTCCTGCGCGGTGACGAAGACACCATGGTGCGTGGGATCGAGCGGGCTGGTGACCTCGACGCGTCCGGTGATGCCAACCACCTCGGTGACCTCCGTCGCAGCGTCATATGAAACGATGAACTCGGTCCCGCGCACGCCCGACACCGCCGTCGGCGTGTCGATGTGGTAGCGCGCGTGTGGTTGCTTGTAGTACTCGCTGACCAGTGCGCGGACGCGCCCCTTGATCATGTGGATCACCGAGCGATAGGTACCCTGAGCCGGGTCGAACACTTGCTCGTCGAGCACCAGGTGCGAGTCGTCGCCGATGTTGAGCACGGTGTCGTCTTGAAACACCACGCGGACGCGCCCCGGGTGCCCGGTGCGCAATGCGTCCTTGAACTGCACGGCCGTGCCGACGCTGGCCGGGCTCCATCGCCCGCCGCGTCCGATCTCGGCCGTGCCCTCGACCTCCGCGACTGTTCCGACCTCCTGCGCCCACGCGGCGCGCGACACCAACAGCAGGGCGTGAACCGTGAAGACACCCAGGACGCCCAGCAGGGTCGCGCGTCGTTGTTTGCCCGAAGCTGTGGCCCGCGTCATTAGAACCTCACTCCCAGCGACAACGACACGATGTTGCGATCATAGGTGAACGCCGCGTCGTTTGAATTGTTGATCGTCCCCAAGTAGGCGAGGGTAAGGCTGATGTGGTCGGTGATCGGCGTCTCGGCGGCGCCGGTGATCAAGTAGACGTCGTCGCGGCGGCCATCGCTCTGACTCGCGTAGCGTTCGTGACGATACGCGAAGCCCGCTTCGGTGCTGATCTGTTGCAGTGGCGGCAGCGTTCCGGCGGGCAGCATCCACCCGACGTTGGTGTTCACTTCGTTACCGTCGTACCCATACGGGTCGCCGGCGGCATTGATCGGGTCGAGATGGTCGAACTGATAGCCGACGGAAAGAAAACGCTCGGGTGCGCCGAGGTAGACGAACTGGTGCGCCCCCGCCGCGTGATCGAACGAGTCGAGCAGGCCGGCGAACGGGTCGAGGAAGTAGTCCTGCCGGTGCATGCGATAGTAGATCTCGCTGCGTCCGAAGTTACCTTCAGGAAGATCGATCCAATGCAGCACGGTGCCCTCTTGCAGAAAACTGTCGTCGCGCAGCAGGTAGTAGTCGTAGTGCGCCAGCACGCCGGCCTTCAAAGGATCCCAATTGACGAGAAGCTGAAGGTAGGGACGCTGGTCCTGCAAGTTGAAGTCGTCGAGTTTGAAGTGGAGGCTTTGGAAGAACTCGTAGCCGATGGAGAACTCCACGCGCTCGCTGCGCCAGGCGGCGTAGCGCGCGCCGGCGAACAAGGTCACGAGCCCATCGGCCTCGCCGCTGATGCCGGCGGCGTTCTTGATCGCCTGATCCGACGGTGCCAGCGAGACGTTGCTGTCGTACGCGATGCCGAGCGCGCCGTAGATTTCGCCTCGCGGACGCTCGCCTTCGCCTAGCTTGCCGAGGAACGTCGTCGCCTCACGAGCCATCTCTGAATCTCCACCGGTCGCTTTCGCGGCTTCGAAGTGTTCGCGCGCGTGTGGCCAGTCGTGTTCCTGATAGGCGATGATCCCCAAATAGTATTGTGCCGGCTGACGCAGCGCGGAGTCGCGCGCGGCGCGTTCGAGGTTCGTGCGCGCGGCGCTACGGTCATCCAGTCGGAGGTGGGCGATGCCGAGGAACAGCGACGCGCGGGCGGCGCTGCCCTCATCGCGTTGCGCCCGTTCGAGCCACTCGATGGCGTCGCGATACTGCCCGGCCTCCACCAATGCGACGCCGAGTTCGAGCGGCGCCGGCTCGAGGTCTGGCTTTGCCGCAACTGCCGCGCGCAAGTCGGCGATCGCCGGCGTCCACTCGCCGCGACGCCCGTAGGTCATGCCGCGATAGTAGTGAGCGTACGCGTCGGTCGGATCGGCAGCGACCGCTTCGTCGAAAAGTTTCAGCGCCGCGTCGAAGCGACCCGCGTGGAACGCGACCAAGCCGCGCGAATAGAGCAGCTCGGATTGCTCGGACGCGAAGGCGCCGGTGCTGATGCACAAGAGAAGCGCGCACACGACGGCGAAGTGCTGGCGCGGTGTGCCCCTCGACCTTGGGTGTCGCTTCATTGCGCCACGCCTCCGATCGTGATTGCGCGGACGCTGATGATGTCGTGTTGTTGTGCGATGTCGAGCGTCGGGGCTGCCGCAACCAACGTCATTCCGGCGAGTGTGCCTTGTTGCATCAGCGCGACACAATTTGCGGGGGCGCCGGTGCCACTGGCAACGCACGGTTGATTGCCACACATCTGGCCAGGGCCGAACGTGACACCCGGCTGATTGTCGGTATCCGTAATCGTCGCGCTCGCCGTGCCCGTGGTGAATATCGACAGGCCGGCGGTTCCACGCGCGACCTCGGGATCGTCGCCATTGCATGGAATACCGTCACCGCCCTTTGCCGGAACACACGTGCCGCCACCCACACACACGGCCGAGTTGGTTGTGCACGCGGTTCCCGGGTTGGCGCCGTCGCGGCAGACCTTGGTGTCCGTCTCGGTCGCGCAGCTCCCGCCGTCGGCGATGAATCCGAAGCTCACGTTGATGCGAACCACGGCCGAGCCCGCTGGTCCTTGTCCCGACTGCGTGATGGTTGCCGGGCCGTTGCAGACGCCAGGATGAGTCGTATCGAGTGACCCGCCGGGAGCGAGGCAATCTGCCGCAGTGAAACCATTCGCACCGATGACGCCGATGGTGTGGTCGATCCCAGTGTTCACGTCGACGCCGCTGAATCCGAATGCACCACAGTAAAGGACGCCGTGGCCGGCGTTGCCAAGACCGAACTCAGGCACCGGGATGCCGCGCAAACACGCGCAACCGAGTCCCTGTACGCTGAGCGGATGCGGGCTGACTTCGTCTGCGCGAATCGCAATCGGGAGGCTGCCGTCGGGGTTCGGTTTGCCAATTCTCCACAGCCCGGTGCCGGAAGCGACGAGGTTGAACGGGCGACAGCCAACCCCAATGCCGCAGGTCTGATCGCTCAATTGAAATCCCAAAGGGACTGATAACTCGTTCGTGCAATTCGCCGCGCAGCCATCACCGCCGGTGGGCGTGCAAACACCCACGTCACAGGTCGGGCCGAATGTACAAGGGGCTCCCGCGTTTGATCCACCGATGCACGTGCCGCCATCGTCGCACTCTTCAGAGGGTACAGTCACGCCATCGCCACATTGGATTTCCCCGAAGGTTACCGTTGCCGTCGGCGTCGGCGTTGGCGTTGGGGTCGCCGTGCTCGTGATTGGTGGAAGCGTGACCGTCGGCGGTGGTAACGGACTGTTGCCTTCGATCACGTCCTCGCCGTCGGATAGACCGTTAGCGTTGGTGTCCGATAGATCGGGGTCGGTGCCGAGAGCGGCTTCTTGTGCGTCGGTGAGGCCGTCGCCGTCGCGATCGGTGATGCGGCGGCAGACCCGCTCGGTGGTGGCTTCCGCCCCGAGGCGATTGACCGCAGTAACGCGCGGTGGCGTTTGCGTGGTGTCGATCGCGAACACTTCCCACACATTGCCGGCGCCGTCGGGGGGCATGAACTCGCTCACCTGTTGGTTGTTGAGGAACACCTGCACGCGCCCGTTCGAATTCATGAACGCGGTCGACTGTGGGTTGGTGCGATTGCTGAAGTCATGCACGCAGTAGTGGTACATGCCCGGCGCGAGTTCGGTGACGCTCATGGTCTCCGGGCCATTGAAATTGCGACTGTCGATATCGAGCGTCGCTTTGCCGCCGCTGGGGAACGGGACGGTGTCGTTGGCGAAGAACAGATTGAACTCGACGGGCGCGCCCGCCACCGACGTACCGGGCGCTGGCCCACGCAGGTGCGCGTCGAGATCCGCCGGTGCCGGTGGACCGCTGCCCCACGTGAGCACGGTGCGCAATGCGATCGGTGGACAGATCGGGATGGTGACATTTTGGTCGGGGTTGTCGGCGCTCAACGTGCCGGAGATCCGGCCGGTGATGAATCCGGTTGCGCTCGCCTGCAGCTCGAAGTCACCGAACGGCACTTGGTCAAAGCGGAACAGTCCGTCGCTCCCCGCGTCGGTTTGTCGGACCTCAGGTTTGAGCAACGCGGCAGTCGCAGCGAGCGGTGTGCCGGTGAGGCAGTTGATCACCGTGCCATGCAGTACGCCGGTGTTCGTCGGCTCCTGGACGACGATCTCGTAGCTGAAATCGAGTTCGCGCGGCGGTGTCGCTAGGTTGTCCGCGACCACGCCTACCCTCTGCGGCCCCGGCAGCGGTGGCGTGTCCTCGACGTGAAAGCCGGTGACGCCGAACTCGCCACCCGCACTACACGGTGTGGCGCCCGCGTCATCACACGGAGTCAGTGACAGGAGCAGTTGCGCGCGAGCGTCAAACACTTGCGGCGAGACATGAATCGAAGCGGGGTCGATTCCCGAAATTGCGTCGGCAATTGTTAGGCGTATCGGAGTACGGAAGACGATCGACGCCGGTGGCTCCTGGGCCGGCGGGTCTAGATTCAGCAAAAACGGAATCGCGTACACCTCGATGTCGCCGGCATCGTTGAAGCGCAGCGGACGGATCAGAACTTCGTGTGGATCGCTGCGAAAGCTCGGCGTGTGTTGCCCGCGGCCCTCGCAGTGTTCACGCGCAGCGTCGATGTCATCGGCGCTGCCGAAGATCGTGACCATCGCGGGCCCGGCGTGGAGTTTCTCGAACACCACCTGGCGTTGGCCCGAGTCTGGATCAACGGCTATGGCGCGCGGATCGACGGCGATGCAGCGGCGGGCGCCGATTGAGGGATCGACGCGAATCGCCACCGACTTGACCGCGCGTGGGATGTCCGGACCGAAGCCGCCGTGGGTCGCGGCCGCGCTTGCGCCACCGGCCTTCGGTTGTTCCCACAGTGCGCGCATCGTCAAGCCACCGCTGAATTCGGTCGAACTCGACGAACCGCCACCGCAGCCGGCCAAACCGGCTACCGCGGCGATACTGATGAGCACGAATCGGAACCCCAACCGCATGCAACGGCCACCTTTCGGATCGCTGATAGTGACGGGCGCTAGTGTCCGTGCTTTCGGGTTCGATTGTCAAGCGAAGAAACTGTCATCGGATGCGGGGCTACGCCCCTGCGCCCCTACGAGGAGAAAACCGAGCGCGGTTTTCTCCTCGTGCTCCTCTTTCGCGCGGAGCGCCGGGCAAATGCCTGTCCTGAGTAGCGAAGCGTATCGAAGGGGGTCGCGGCAGTGTGAGTCGGCCTCGCGCCGTGCCTTCGCCCAGCTCGATCGCCGCGTTTCCGCCCATGATGCGCGTTGCGCCGCGACCGGCGGCCTCTGGCGCGACAGTTGGCTGATCGCGTTGGGGTTGTCGCGAGCGCTCGCATCGGATTGCCCGGCGCAGAGAGGAGGCAAGTCTTGATCGGCGATAACGATGGCGATCGCGTCATCCACAACAGAGGCCGCCGTCGCCCGCCCGCAGCGCAGCATGGTATCGCAGCTCGGTCGACGAAGGCGCGCTTTCCGCGTGAGGCCGGCTCACAATGCCGTGGCCCATTGCGGAGCGCAGCGAAAGCGAAAGGGAGCGCGAGGGAAAACCGCGCCTCGGTTTTCCCTCGCTGGGTGCAGGGCGCAGCCCGCCAGCGACCACCGCATCGAGTACGTGCATCGCGCGGTCGCTGGTTCAGGCGGTTGCGGCTACGCCCAAAGCGGTCATCGGATGCGGGGCTTCGCCCCTGCGCCCCTACGAGGAGAAAACCGAGCGCGGTTTTCTCCTCGTGCTCCTCTTTCCCGCGGAGCGCCGGGCAAATGCGGCGCGGCGTTGTGAGCCGGCCTCGTGCGCTGGCCTCGACAGATTCCACCGCTGCATTCCCGCCAATGATGGGCGTTGCTCTGCGACCGGTGCCTTGGCGAAGGCACCCACCGACGGTGATAGCCATTGTCGCGAGCACTCGCCTCGGATTGCCCGGCGCAAGAGAGGAGCTGAGCAATGATGTGCGCCAATGACGGCGATCGCGTTGACCCTACAGAGGCCACCGTTGCCTGTTAGCAGCCCATCATTGGTATCGCAGCTCGGTAGCGTTGAGCCCGCCGTCCGCGTGAGGCCGGCTCACAATGCCGCGGCCCATTGCGGAGCGCAGCGAAAGCGAAAGGGAGCGCGAGGGAAAACCGCGCCTCGGTTTTCCCTCGCTGGGTGCAGGGCGCAGCCCGCCAGCAACGATCGTCTCGAGTGCGTCGTCGGGGTGCGCCGGTTCACGCAGGGGGCCTACAGCAAACGGGATCATCGGAAGCGGGGCTGCGCCCCTGCGCCCCTACGAGGAGAAAACCGGGCGCGGTTTTCTCCTCGTGCTCCTCTTTCGCGCGGAGCGCCGGGCAAACGGGGTACAGCGTTGTGAGGCGGCCTCACGCAATGGCTTCGATGGTTCCATCGTTGTGTTCTCCTCGACGATGGGCATTGCGTTGCAACCGGCGGCCTCTGGCGGACTTCCGACTGACAGCGCTGAGGTTGTTGCAAACATCGCTGTCGGATTGCCCGGCGCAAGAGATGACCGGAGACGCAAGAGATGACCGGAGAAAGGAGGCGACCATGACCGATTGCATCACCCACCCCCGAGGCCGCCGTTGCCGCCCAGCAGCGCCGCATTGGTATCGCAGCGCGGTCGCGCTGCGTGCGCGTCCCGCGTGAGGCCGGCTCACAATGCCGCGGCCCATAGCGGAGCGCAGCGAGAGCGAAAGGGAGCGCGAGGGAAAACCGCGCCTCGGTTTTCCCTCGCTGGGTGCAGGGCGCAGCCCGCCACGGACGCACAGGAGCAACGATCGTGAAGGGATATGGAAATCTCCTCTGCGGCGCCTTATCATGCACCTCATGAGCGATCTGGATGGACCCACCAACTCGCTGGCACCGACACTGTTGCTGTCGATGCCACAACTCAACGACCCGAACTTCAAGCGCAGCGTGGTGCTGCTGTGCGAGCACACGCCCGAGGGCGCGTTCGGGTTGGTGCTCAACCGCCCCACCGGCACGCCGGCGGCGCAGTTGATCGAGCTGGAGCCGCCGCTCGCGCACGACAACGGCCTGCAGTTGTGGGTCGGCGGTCCGGTGGAACCGCAGCGCGGCTGGATTCTGGTTGGCGATGAGCCGACCGGCGTCGAGTACGTCGGCATCTTGAGTGGCTTGTATCTGTCGGGTTCGCCCACACTGTTGCGGCGACTGATTGAAGGCCCGCCGCCGTCGCGCAGTCGTTTCCTGATTGGCTACGCTGGTTGGGGGCCGGGCCAACTCGACGGGGAGTTGCTGCAGTCGGCATGGCTCACCAGCGACGTCGCGCTCGACCTCATCTTCGACGTCGACGCCGACGCAATGTGGGAAGCGGCGATCCGCCGCCTCGGCGTCGATCCAAACGCGTTGCAGATGAGTCCCGGCATACACTGAACGATCTCGACGCGCGGATCAGTCGATGGAGATCAGTCCGGTCACGCTCAACGGCCGCGTCGTGCGGTTAGAACCGCTCACGCCGGCTCATGGCGAAGCGTTCGCGACCCTCGGCGTCGAGGGCGACATCTTTCGGTACTTTCCGATTGCATTGAAAACGCGGGACGAGCTGTTGCGCTACGTAGAGTTCAGCGTCGGGGCGCAGGCTGCCGGCCTGGGTGTATCGTGGGCGACGGTCGCGCTCGCATCCGGCGACGTGATCGGCGGCACCAGCTTCCTCAACATTGACCCGCAGAACCGGCGGTTAGAGATCGGCGGCACCTGGATCGCGCCGGCGTGGCAAGGCAGCGCGTGCAATGCCGAGGCGAAATATCTCCAACTCCGCCACGCGTTCGAGGAACTCGGCTGCATTCGGGTCGAATTCAAGACCGACTCGCGCAATGAACGCTCGCGCGCCGCGCTGCGCCGCATCGGCGCCACCGAAGAAGGCACGCTACGCAATCACATGATCATGCCCGACGGCCACCTGCGGCACAGCGTCTACTTCAGCATCATCGACTCCGAGTGGCCGCAGGTGAAGGCGAACTTGGAGACACGCATCGAGCGGTTGTTGAGTCGGTGAATCCGGCGCGGGTTATCCGCGCAGCACCTGCCCAGAGCGTGACGCGCGATCGAATTTTCCTTCCTTCACCACGACTCGGCCGTTGAGCACCACCGTCTCGATGCCGGATGGTGAGGTACTCGGCGCGCGCCTCGTCGTGTTGTCGCCGACGGTCGCGGGATCGAACACGACCAGATCGGCGGCCAGCCCCTTGGCGATGCGGCCGCGGTCGCGCAGGCCCATGCGCTCGGCGGAGAAACTGGTCATGCGCCGCACGGCTTCGGACAACGAGAACAACTTCAGCTCGCGCACGTAACGGCCGAGGATACGGGGGAAGGTGCCGTACGACGCCGGGTTGTCGAAACCGTTGCCGGTGAGGATCGTGTCGGTCTCGAAACAGGTTCGCGAATGTTCGAGCACCTTGCGCAGGCTGGTCTCCTCGTCGTCACGGCCGCTGTAGTTCCAGTTAATGATGCGCGCTTGACTGCCGAGTTCGCCGACCAGATCGAGATACGTTTCAGTGGGATCTTGTTTACGATCGCGGGCGATATCGGCGATCGTCATGCCTTCGTAGTGCGCGACACGACGATCGGGCACCCACATGATCTGCGTGTCTTCCCAACGCATGCCGAGGTGCGGCAGCACCCAATTGAGCGTGCCGGCGGCGCGTTGGCGCTGCTCGGGATCGCTGACGGCGCCCCGCACGTTGGGCAAGGCCCACGGCGGCATGAACACCACCAACGTGGTGTTGCCACCGACGTAGGGAAACGCATCGCAGGCGATGTCGATGCCCTCCGCAATGAGTTCATCGAGATGTTCGATCACGCGGTCGGTGGTCGGCCACGTGGCGTCGCCAACGAAGATCAGATGCGAGTGCTGGACCGGAACGCCGTGCGCGCGAAAGACGGTGGCGGTCTCGTCCAGGGCGCGTAAATTTGACGGCTGCTGCTCCGGATCGTCGAGGCTGCCGAGGGAGATGTAGCTGCGCGCATGTGAGGTATAGACACCGCCGCGCTCCTTCAGCGGCGCGGTGACGCCGAGCAATTCATCGGTGTCGGCGAACACACCCGGCGCGTAGCCGAGGCCGGTCGAGAATCCGATCGCCCCTTCATCGAGTGCGGCGCGCACGAGATCGGCCATCGCAGCAACTTGTGTGGGTGTCGCCGGACCCGGCGTGATGCCGTTCACCGCGGTGCGCACGGTACCGTGGCCGACGAGCTGCGCCACGTTGAGCGCGAGCCCTTGGCGTTCGAGCCCGCTCAGGAACTCGCCCATGCTCGACCACCGGTAGTCGAGATCGTGATCGTGCAACATGCGGCCGATGAGTGGCAGCAGCGCGCGGTTGCCATCCACGAACGGCGCCGGCGAGCAGCCGCAGTTGCCGGCCACGATGGTGGTGACGCCTTGCTCCAACAACGGCGCGAGCACCGCGCCGTGATCGGGTTGCGGGATCACCCAATCACTGTGCGAGTGCATGTCGATGAAACCTGGCGCGATCACTTTGCCGGTGCAGTCGATGGTGCGCGCCGCGGTGGTGCCGCTCAGGTCGCCCACGGCCGCGATGCGGCCATCGGTGACCGCGACCGATGCCGCGACGCCATCAGTCCCAGTGCCGTCCAGAACGATCCCGTGTGCAAGCAGCATGTCGACATTCATGCCGCGACGATCGCACGAAACCCGGCGGCCAACAACTCGGCGGCGAGGCCGCTTCATTAGGCAGCGTGAATTGAGCACAAAGAGCAGCGCTGGCAATTTTCATTTGACGGCCGGGCTGCTCCTGCGGTCGAGTGCAGGTGTAAACGACAGTCGAATCGCGAGCGCGGGCTCAGTGGGGGGCGCGGGCGGCGAACGGGTGGAGCCTGCAAGCGCGGCAGGAGGAGTGATGGGGTCGCGCGGCCTGCTCGTTGTCATCAGCGTCCTGGGACTGCTGGCGCCCGGAAGGGTGCGGGCGGGCGGACTCACCGCCGGGTGTGTAGTCAACCACGCACTCGATCGCGTCGAGATCGCGATCGACGTGCACAACGACACCGGGGCCGCGGTCACCGAGGTCACCGCGGCGCCATTGCAAGTGACGGCGAGTCGCGGCGCCACGCTCATGGTGATGACCGCGCCCCACCCATGGCGCGAGTTGCTGCGCAGCAAGAGCGTCACGTTCAAGTGGAAGGCGCGCGTCGATGGCGTCGGGAGTATCGTAGTTCGCACGGAGATCACGGCCACCGACGCAGGTGGCGCTGTGCTGACCACGGGGCCGGTGATCTGTGCGCCCGTCATTCTCGGCTGGCAACGGCCGACGCCAACGCCGACGGCCACTCCGACGCCCGCGGCCGTGCGGCCTGCCGCCTCGCCAACGCGGCGGCCGACGCGTGCTGCGACGGTGCAGCGCAACCCGGCCCCGCTACGCACCAACACGCCCATACCGTGCCGGGCGCGGGGCGGACTCGCGGCGCGTTGCTGGATCGAGCAGCGCAATGGGTATGCGACGATCTTCGTGCGGGCGGAGAACGGCACGCGCAGCAGTCTGACCAACGTCACGGCAGCGCTCGACGCCGCGCGCACGCCGACGGCCGAGCTGCGACTGAGCACGGGGCCGAAGAGTCGGCGCGAGCTGATTTGCAACAACGGCGTCACCTTCAAGTGGCGAGCGCGAGTCCGTGGTAGCGGGTCGATCAGCCCCACGGCTGCGGTGTCCGCGTTCGATTCACAAGGTGGGCACCTCGCTCTGAACCACTTGACCTGCGGGAGTCTTGCACCGCCGACACGGCTGGGCGCAACGCCGACGCACGCCCCGGCACCACCGCGCGAGGTCGAGATTCTCCTTCGGCCCTTGGACCGGATAATCCGTCAGGGCGATACCCAGAAGATCAAAGTCAAACTGTCGCGGCGCGACGCGAGGGGCGACTTGACCGTCACGATCGAGCAACGCGACGGTACGCTCGTAAAGAAGATCGGATTTCACGAAGGTGCGGAAGACGGCCAAGAGTTCGAAGACACATGGGACGGCACAACCACGGAGAACAAGCTTGCCGATCCAGGGAACTACGTCGTCAGGGCCGAGTGGGACCTTGGCCCCAAGGACAAACCAATTCAGGAGCGCCAGATCATAGAAGCGGACCCCGTAGACATCCGCGTTACAAAGCCCGAGTGTCCCGACTCGGTGAAGGTGGATCTGGCGAACGTCAAGACACTGGACTCTGTGGACCTGGCAGACGCGAGTGCTCGCGATGGGTCCCAAACGCTCGGCACCTTCGGCGGCGCGAACGTGCTAATACGAGTGGAGCCTGACAGGCAGAACTGGGATGGAACTTTGATTGACGAAACCGTTTCGCCAACCAAATCGAACACGTGTAACCCCAAGGCCGAGGCCTTCACCGACAAAGCTGAACTCGCAGCTGCTGAAAAAGCCGCGCAAGAACTCGCCAGCATTTGCGACCAGAAATCGAAATTCATCGTTGGAGAGGGGCTCGGCCGTCTAGGCGGCGACAACTTCCCGGCAACACGCAACGCCTTTTGGGACAGCAACATTCTTGTTACCTCGAAGGATTTTCTCACCATCATGAAGCTGCGGGATCAAGGCTGCGAACTCAAGTGCAAACAGGAACTCTTTTGCAAGGGGACACTCAAGGGTGAGGGTTCAATTGTACTCACGCTTAAGATCGCAACTCGCAATCCGGGCAAACCAAACGAAGGTCCCTTCACGCTGGTGATCGTGACGAGGTAGACGACGATACGAGCGGGCGTCGGGTGGGTGGTCTGCCGAATGAATCTGACTGGAAATCTGGTTGACCGACTGTCCTTTATCGCGCCTGCTCCGGCTCGTGGAAGTAGTCCCACAAGATTTCGTTGAGCACGGCGTCGGGAACGCGATCGGGGCGGCTGAAGTCGTACTGGCGCGAGAGCTGAGCCGCGCGCGAGCGGTTGTCGATCGCGGCCGCACTGGCGGGCAGATCGAGTGGCACTTCTTGCGGTCGCGCCGTGAACGGCGTGAAATCCGGCGTGTCGGTGAACACGTCGCGCATGACGATCGCCATTTGATCGAACCGGCTCATCGGCGGCAGACCGAGAATGAGTTCCATGGTGCGGTGCATGCTCCCCATATCATAGCGGGTGTGGTTCACCTGGTGGCGGCGCACGTACGGACCGATGACGGTGCCGACGGTCCGATGCGAATCGACGTGGTCGCCACCGGACTGCGAATCGTCCTCGATCACGAAGATGACCGACTGCTTCCAGATGTCGGTGGCCGCCGAGATCGTCTCGACGATTTTGCCGAGGGCAAAATCGTTGTCGGCGACGTACGCGTCCGGCTTTGCCAGGCCCGCACTCCCACCACCGGTATGGTCGTTGGGGAGCGCGATGTAGGTGAACCGCGGCACGGTGCCACCTGCGATCTGCTGCGTGAACTCGTTGCGCCAGGTTTCGAAGCGGCTCACATCGGAGACCGACAAATCGAATACGCGAAAGTCCAGGCTGGTGTTCTGCAACCAATAGTCGATCGGGTTGCCGGCGTCGTCGACGCGGAGAAATTCGCCGTAATTGCGGAAGCTGAGGCCGTGATTGAAACAGTTGTCGAACCAGAAGCCGCCCTCGGGCGCCGCGATCGGTCCCATGATGCCGCGGACCGTTTCGCCGATGTCGTTCGAATGGTGGCTGCCGATGTCGTCGGGGCGGACGTTGAAGGTGACCGGCACCCAGGTCCGCTCTTCGTAGTCGGTGTCGATCGCCCCCGCGGTCCACGCATGACCGGGCTCGCTCTTCTCGCTGTTGGCGAAGAGCCGATCGAGCAGTGCGAACTCGCGCACGAGGGCGCGCACGTTGGGCGTGGTCTTCGGCTTGTAGATCTGCAGGCTGGGATCGCCGTCGCCTTCGGGGAGATCCCCGAGGATCTGATCGTAGGTCTTGTTCTCGCGCACGACGAAGAACACGTGCTGCATCGGACTCTCGTCGGCGCCGGTGCATGGAATCGGCGAGCACGCGGTGACCGTGGGTTGATGATTGCTCGGACGCACACCGGTATCCCACCCGTTGTTGGCCACCACGCGGTGCGTGAACCCGCGCAGGCGCGGCTCGGAAGGGCGACGAACGATCTGCAGCGTACCGTGCACACCGTAGGTGCCCCCGAGGTTGATGTTGAAGAGGAAGTCGAGTCGCTGAATCTTGCGGGTGCGCGGATAGGTGCGGTCACCCTTCATATTGGCGATGTAAATGAACTGGCTGTTGTGGCTGACGGCGATCGCGCTGGGATAGAAACCGGTCGGGATGTAGCCACGCACCGTCTCACTCGCCGTGTCGATCATGGCCACGGCGTTTTCCCACGACGTGGCCACGTACACGTTGCGGCCATCCGGGCTGATGGCGAGTGCCGACGGGCTGCTGCCGGGGCGCGCGCCCTCGAACGGCGTCAGCGAGATCGTGCGCGCGGTCGCCGGACTGAGCACGTCGAACACGGTGACATCGTCGCTGTTGGCGTTGGCGATGAACACCTTCGCTCCATCGGGCGTGACCGCGATCGCGTTCGGGTTCACGCCGGTGGTCACCGTGCCGCGGACGACGTTCATGTCGGTGTCGATGATCGTCGCCGTGCGGTCGCCGCGATTGGTGACGTACAGCTCATGACGGGTCGGGTGGATCGCCAATCCCCAGGGCGACTTGCCGACCGGGATACTGGTGAGCACGGTGCGGCTGGCCACGTCGATCACCGCCACGGCGTGGGCGAGATTTTGCGTCACGTACAGGCGTTGGCCATCGGGACTGATCACCATGCCAGCGGGGAAGCCGGACAGCGGGATCTCGTCTTCCTCGGTCAGCGAGCCATCATCCGCGATGGTGACCGGGCGCACGACGTCGGTCGGCCCCCCCGAGGCAAAGCCGGTTCGACCGTTGGGCGCGAGCGCGATGCCCTGGAACAGCTGGTTGAAGCCAAGGCCGATCTTGACCTCGTGAATGGCGTGCGTCGCCGTGTTGAAGGTCATCAGCGATTGGTTGGTGAAGCCGTTGTTGGTGATGAACAAGAACCCGCCGTCTTGGCTCATCACCATGCCGGCCGGAAATAGACCGAACTGGATCAGCTCGAATTGCGAGCCGCGCCCGCTGACCCGTTGGTTCGAGGGCAACAAACCGGTACGCGCGAACGTCGGGCTCACCCACGCCGCGACAATGATCGCAAGAACGATGATTCGAATCCGCACTGCTCCCTCTCTTCCCCGCCGGTGGACGCTCAGTGTAGGTATTCCATACCGAGCGCCCTGCGTGCCGAGCGGCGGCTTGGCTATAGCACGCGCGAAAGCGCTTGAGCCAATCCCTTTTTTTTGGCTTGCCGTTGACGGGTGGATTTGCAGAATTCGCCGCGTTCAGGTGGTCAGGTTCAGATTGACGCCAAGGGGTGTTCTGGACTAGGCGTGAGACTTCGCTACTTTCATTCGACCGGAGAGGAGAAGACGAATGGCGCGCACCACTGCAGCGGTTACGAAAACGCAAACGGGGAGTACCGGCAACGGACACGCACACCCGGCGATTAACCAGCCGAGCGCTGAGCCCACCGCTGGCGTGAGCCAAGAGTTCGAGGCAAGGCAACTGCTCAAAGCGTACCGCAAGGGGCTGATCTCCGACGCGCTGTTCGCAGAACAAATGCGCGAGATCGGGATCACCGCTCCGGCCGGCGCCAGCGGCAAGACCTACCAGATCAACGGCCGCGCGTATGCGAGCGAGCGCAAGATGCTGGTGTCGTTCCTCGACAAATTCCGCGCCGGCGAGAAGTATGCGTCGGAAGTGTTGCCGTTGTGGATCGAGACCTGTCGGGTCCCCGAGTTGAAGGGCGGTTTGCGCACCGTCTGCCATCGCGAGTTCATGCACAGCCAACTGCTCGAGCAGCGCCTCTGCGAGTTGGGCGGCGAGCTGCGCGCGGCGATTCCCGACGAGATCCGCATCAAGGCGCGCGCGATGCTCGCCTCGACCGCACTCTCCGACGGCGAGAAGCTGCGCGACTTCATCGCCCGCAACCCGGACGTCGAATCCGCGATCAAACCGATCAAAGACGTCATCTGTCAGATCGATGAAGATCAGGAGACCAAGGCGCTGTTGCAAACCATCTGCGATGACGAAGCCGCCACCGCCGGCTGGCTGCGCGCGATGTGCGAGTGTCTGACCTCGACGAGTGCCCGCACCAACGCATGATGATGTGAGGATCGAGTAGGATCCGCTGCTCAGGCCGCCTCGCCAACCAACGTGTGCCCGTTGGCGGAGGTCACGCGCACGGCGACCGTGTCGCCTGCCTGTGCCCCATCGGCTGAGAACACCGTGGTCTTGAACTGCGGCGTCTTGCCGGCGAGCCGGCCCGGGCTGCGGCGTGCCGGGCCTTCGACCAACACGTCAAACGTCGCACCGACCAACGCCTGATTGATCGCGGTCGACGTCTGCTCTTGCAGCGCGATGATCGCTTGCAATCGCCGCCCCTTCTCCGCATCGGAAACCGTTTCCGGCCAATCGAACGACTTGGTGTGCTCGCGCGGCGAGTATTTGAACATGAACGCGCTGTCGTAGCGGACCGCGCGCATCAGCTCGTGAGTGGCCTCAAAGTCGGCGTCAGTCTCGCCGGGGAACCCGACGATGATGTCGGTGCTGAGCGCGACGCCCGGCTTGGCAGCGCGCAAGCGTTCCACGAGCCGGAGGTATTGGTCGCGCGTATACCCGCGCTCCATGCGCGCCAGCACCGCGTCGGAACCCGACTGTAGGGGCAGATGAATCTGCGGACAGACTTTCGTGCACTCCGCCAGCGCCGCGATCACCGACTCGGTCATGTCGGCCGGATGCGGTGAGGTGAAGCGGATGCGTTCGATACCGTCGATCGCCGCAGTGCGACGAAGCAACTCGCCGAAATCGACGGCGCCATCGCGATAGGCATTGACCGTCTGTCCGAGGAATACCACTTCCCGATACCCGTCGTCGGCGACGGCGCGCACTTGCTCGAGCACAGCATGAGCGGGCAAGCTGCGCTCGCGCCCACGGACGTAGGGGACCACGCAGAAGGTGCAGAACTTGTCGCATCCCCGCATGATCGACAGCCATGCGCGCACGCCGGCGGCGCGCGCGGGCGCGATGTCGGCGTAGGTTTCGTCGCGGCCGAGGCGCACCTCGACGAACGCATCGCCCTGCGCCAGCATCGCGGGTAAGCGGCGATACGAATCGGGGCCGACGACGAAGTCGACGAACGGGGCGCGCGCCGTGAGCTGGTCGCGTAAGTGTTGCGCCATGCAACCGGCGAGACCGAGCTGAACCTCGGGCCGCCGCGCCTTGTGGTGCTGCAACTCGCCGAGGCGACCGAGCACGCGCTCCTCGGCGCGCTCACGGATGGCGCAGGTGTTGAGCAGGATCACGTCGGCCGCGGCCGGATCGTCGGTACGGGTGTAGCCGCTGCGGCCCAGGTGGCCGAGCAACAGTTCCGTGTCTGCCACGTTCATCTGGCAGCCGTAGGTTTCGACGTACACGGCGCGCATGTTGAACCGCTCTGCGGGAGGCCTTATAACGGCCGCGTCAGCTGAACACAATTCGATGCCGCGACCACCACATCCGCAAGCCTCCTACGACCAGCTCGAAGCCTCGCTGTTGTTCTGCCCCACGTGCCGGCAGGCGATGCCGGTGCGTAAGCGATTGCTGATCGTGCTCCTCGGCGCTGACAAGTACGAGTACGTTTGTCAGCGCTGCGGCTCGACCTGCGGCGACAAGCTTGAGCCGCCGCCACGGTGAGGCGCCGCATGTCTGCCCGCATCATCTCCCTGCTCCCCAGCGCCACCGAGATCGTGTGCGCTCTGGGCCTCGCCGATCAACTCGTCGGAATCTCGCACGAGTGCGACTACCCGCCAACAATCGTCGGACGACCGGTGCTCACCGAGCCGAAGATTGACGCGCGCCGCGCGTCGGCGGCGATCGACCACGACGTGCGGGCGTTGGTACGCGACGGTCTGAGCGTCTACCGCATCAAGATCGACGTGTTGCAGCGCCTGAAACCCGATCTGATCATCACCCAAGACCAGTGCGAAGTGTGCGCCGTGTCGTCGACCGAAGTCGAACGGGCGGCGCGAGACTGTTTCGGCAACGATGTCGCGATCGTGTCGCTGAAGGCAAACACGCTCGACGACATTCTTGACGACATCGCGCGCGTGGCCGCCGCAACCGATCGAACCAGCGAGGGCGCGGCTGTCATCGCCCAGATGCGCCGCCGCATCGACGCCATCCGCGAACGCGCGCTACAAGTGCACAGCCGCCCGCGCGTCGCGTGCATCGAATGGATTGAGCCGCTGATGGTCGGCGGCAACTGGATTCCGGAGTTGGTCACGCTCGCTGGTGGCCGCTACGACCTCGTGCAACCGGGCGCGCACAGTCCGACGATAACGTGGGTGGATCTCGTCGCGTATGCGCCCGAAGCGATCGTCGTGATGCCGTGCGGCTTCAAGCTGCCGCAAACGCGAACCGAGCTGTCACAACTCACCGATCATTCTGAGTGGAAGACGCTGCCGGCGGTGCGCAACCGTCGCGTCTATCTCGCCGACGGCAACGCCTACCTCAACCGCCCCGGTCCACGCATCGTTGAGAGTGCCGAACTACTCGCCGGTCTCATTCAGCCCGGCTTGTTCGCCGCGGGGATTCCACCCGGCAGTTGCGCGCGGGTCGACTAGGCAAGCGACAGCTTCGTTGGCGTGAAGCGGCACGGCATGCGCTTGATGCCGTGGATGAAGGCCGACAGCAGCATGTCAGGCGGCCCGCTGATCTCAATATCCGGCAAATGTTGGAACAGTTCCTCGAACATGACCGCGATCTCGCGGCGGGCAAGATTCGCCCCGAGGCAGAAGTGTGGACCGCCGGCGCCGAAGCCGACATGTTCGTTGGGGTCGCGCGTGACGTCAAAGCGATACGGATCGGCAAACTGCTCTCCATCGCGATTCGCCGAGTTGTACCACATCACCACCTTCTCGCCGGCTTTGATCGCTTGGCCACTGAGTTCGGTGTCTTCGGTGGCGGTGCGGCGGAAATGAATCACCGGCGAGGCCCAGCGGACGATCTCTTCCACCGCGGTCGGGGTGACGCGTGCGAAGTCGTGTTGCCACTTCGCACGCTCGGCGGGAAAATCGGTGAGCGCCTTCATCCCGTGGCTGATCGCGTTGCGCGTGGTTTCGTTGCCGGCCACCACGAGGAGGATGAAGAACGACCCGAACTCTTGCGGGCTGAGGCGCTGCCCTTCGACTTCGGCGTGCATCATCGCCGAGGTGATGTCCTCGGTCGGCGTGACGAGCCGCTCCTCGCCCAGCCGCTGCGCGTACTGCGCCAGCTCCATGCCGGCTGCCATCAGCTGTTCGATGGTGCTGGCGTACTCCGGATCGCCGACGCCGAGGATGGTGTTGGTGAGTTCGAATACGCGCCGGTAGTCCGACGGGGGGATGCCCATCATGTCGCAGATGATTTCGAGCGGCAGCGCGGCGGCGATGTCGTTGACGAAGTCGCACTCGCCGCGTTCGGCCACGGCGGCGATGATCTTGCGCGCCTTCTCACGCACCGTGTGCTCGACGTTGCCGACCCGGCGCGGCGTAAAGCCGCGGTTGACGATCAAGCGCAGCTTGGTGTGGCGTGGCGCGTCCATGTTGATCATCGAGCCGAAGAACTCAGCCAGATCGATCGGCAAGTCGCCGATGTTCGACCCTTGTCCCGAGATGAAGCGTTGCGGATTGCGGCTCACCGTCCAGACATCGGCGTAGCGCGTGATAGCCCAGAATCCGGGCCCCAGCGGCAGGCCCGGGTACTCCATCTCTTCATGGAACGACACCGGCCGCTCGGCGCGGAGCTTAGCGAACGCGCCTTCGCGGTCGGTACGCGCCCAGAAAAACGGATCGGAAAGTTTGATTTCATCGACGCTGAGGTCGGTATGCGGAGTGGCCATGCCGCCCTTATAGCGCTGTGCCGGCGTCTGTCCATCTCACGGCCGGTGCGCGCGGCCGGGACTTGTTCCTCACGGTATATCATCATACCCTGAGCGGTATTGAGCTGTGCGTCCGCGCCCGAGCATGCGCGTGTGCTGGCGAGTGTGAACGGAAATCTGAAGGGTCGATCGTGAGCACGCTGGACTTCATCAACGGCGCCAACGCCGAGTACGTCGAAGATCTCTATCACCGGTTCCTGCAGGATCCGGCGGCCGTCGACGCGCAATGGGCGCTGTTCTTTGCCGGTTTCGAAATGGCGCGAGGGAGCAACGGCGCGGCGGCGGTCGTGGCGCCCGCGGTGGCGGCCACCGCCAAACTCCCCGCGCCGGTCATCGGCGTGTTCGACCTCATCCATTCGTACCGAGAACTCGGTCACCTGATCGCCAACCTCGACCCGCTCGGCCACAATCAAGTTCACCATCCGTTGTTAGAGATGTCCGAGTTCGGTTTCGCTGACCACGACCTCGATCGCACGGTCGAGTGTGGCAACTTCCGCGCCTTTACCACCGCCACCCTGCGCGAGTTGATCGGCGCCCTGCGCGACACGTACTGCGGCACTCTCGGCGTCGAGTACATGGAGATGGCCGACAAGGAGCAACGCGATTGGCTGCGCGATCGCATGGAGCCCACGCGCAATCGGCCGGCGTTGACGCGCGATGACCGCGTGCGTGTGCTGTCTCAACTCATCCAAGCCGAAGACTTCGAACGTTTCTTGCACACGAAGTATCCGACGGTGAAACGCTTCTCGCTCGAAGGCAGCGAGGCACTCATCCCAATGCTGGCGGAAGTCGTGGCCGGCGCCGGCGACCTGGGGGTCGAGGAGATGGTGCTCGGCATGGCTCATCGCGGCCGCCTCAATGTGCTCGCCAATATTCTGCGCAAACCGTACGAGATGATTTTCTCCGAGTTCGAAGGCACGTTTCTGCCCGCCGACGTCCAGGGCGACGGTGACGTGAAGTATCATCTCGGGTACTCGCGCGATTTCACCACCGCCAGCGGCCACAAGATCCACCTCTCGCTGAGCTCCAATCCGAGCCACCTCGAAGTCGTCAACCCCGTCGTCGAGGGCATGGTGCGCGCCAAACAGAATCATCTCGGCGACCGCGAACGCAGCCGCGTGGTGCCGGTGCTGATGCACGGCGACGCCGCGTTCACCGGTGAAGGCATCGTGCCGGAAACCTTGGCGCTCTCGGAACTCGAGGCCTACGGTACCGGCGGCACGATTCACATCATCGTCGACAATCAAGTCGGCTTTACCGCCGGGCCGAGCGACCTGCGCTTCACTCGCTACCCGAGCGATGTCGCCAAGATCATCGGCGCACCGGTCTTTCACGTCAACGGCGACGACCCGGAGGCCGCCGTGCAAGCGGCGCGACTCGCCATCGGCTTCCGCCAACGCTTCAAGAAGGACGTCATCATTCACCTGGTGTGCTACCGCCGTCACGGGCACAACGAGGTCGACGATCCGACCTTCACGCAGCCGGTGATGTATCGTGAGATCGGCACGCATCCGACTGTGCGCGCGCTGTACCGCGATCGCCTCATCCAGCCCGGCGTCGCGACGGCCGATGAAATTGACGCGATCACCGCCGACTTTCGCGAGGTGCTCGACGCCGCGCTGATGTACAGCCGCGACTTCTCGCCACGGCAGCAAGTGTTCACGCTCGGCGGCGTATGGAAAGGGTTTCAGTGGGCGGGCAGCGACTGGAGCGCGCGCACCGCCGTACCTCAGGAACAATTGCAACAAGTCGCCGCCGCGTTCACGCACTACCCCGACGGTTTTCACGTCCACCCGAAGGCGCACCGCTTGATGGAAGCGCGTGTGCAGATGGTGACGCAGGGCGAGCAAATCGATTGGGCCTGCGCCGAAGCGCTCGCGATCGGCTCGCTGCTGCTCGAAGGCACGGCGGTGCGGCTGACAGGGCAAGACAGCGGCCGCGGCACCTTCAGCCATCGGCACGCCGTGCTGCGCGACATCGAGACCAACGAGAAGCATGTCCCGCTCAATCACATCGCGGAGACGCAAGGCCGTTTCGAGATCGTCGACACCATGCTCTCGGAAGCCGCCGTGCTCGGCTTCGAGTATGGGCTCAGTTCGGCGAATCCGTACGTGTTGGTGATGTGGGAAGCGCAGTTCGGCGACTTCGCCAACATGGCGCAGGTGATGATCGATCAATTTATCGCCAGCGCCGAATCCAAATGGCAGCGCATGAACGGCATCGTGCTGCTGTTGCCGCACGGCTACGAAGGCCAGGGGCCGGAGCATTCGAGCGCGCGGCTCGAACGCTTTCTCCAACTCTGCGCCGAGAACAACCTGCAAGTGTGCAACCTGACCACGCCGGCGCAGTACTTCCACGTCCTGCGGCGGCAGATGCACCGCACCTTCCGCAAGCCGCTCATCATCATGACCCCGAAGAGCTTGCTGCGGCACCGTGCCGCCGTGTCACCGTTGCGCGATCTGAGCGACCCAGACTTCCAAGTCATCATCGACGATGGCCCGGAGATCCCGCGCGAGCGCGTCACACGCGTCCTGCTGTGCAGCGGTAAGGTGTACTACGCGTTGTTGGCCGGACGCGCCGAGCGGGCCATCGATTCGGTCGCGATCGTCCGCGTCGAGCAACTTTATCCATTTCCCGGCGACGAGATCGCGGCCGTGTTGCGAACCTACCCCGAAGCGCGTGACCTGCGTTGGGTGCAGGAAGAACCGCAGAACCAAGGCGCGTGGGAATTCGTCGCGCCGCGTTTGCGCGCGCTCCTGCCTGACGACTCCCGACTGGCGTACATCGGGCGCGAGGAAGCCGCCAGTCCCGCCAGCGGTTCGTACAAACTTCATCAGAAAGAGGAGGCCGAACTGGTGCACCAGGCATTGTTCGTGAGGCGCGCACATGGCGGTTGACGTACTCATCCCAACGCTCGGCGAGTCGATCACCGAAGCGGTCATTGTGAAGTGGGCCAAAGCCGACGGCGACGCGGTGGCCACTGACGATCTGCTGCTCGAACTCGAAACCGAGAAGGCCAGCGTGGAGATCCGCGCCGAGCAAGCCGGCGTGCTGCAATTGGTGCGCCGCGAGGGCGAAACAGTTCAGGTTGGCGATGTGGTCGCACGCATAACCGAGAGCGACGGGCGCGCCACCAAGAAGTCGCCCGCAGCGGTCGCCGCACCCACCAGTGCACCCGCGTCGCCAGCCGCACCGAGTACCGCGCCGCTCAGTCCCGCGGTGGCGCGACTGGTGCGCGAGCACGACATCGATCCGGCGACAGTTCCGGGTTCCGGTCCAAAGGGACGACTCACCAAGGGCGACGTCCTGGCGCATCTCGAAAAGCCTGCACCGGCTCCGGCAACACGGCCGGCTGCATCGAAAGACGGCGAAGACATCGTCGCGCTGACGCCACTGCGCCGGCGCATCGCCGATCGCTTGGTGCAGGCGCAACACACCGCGGCCATTCTGACCACGTTCAACGAGATCGACATGACCGGCGTGCTGGCGCTGCGCGCGCGCTACAAGGAACGTTTTAAGGAACGTCACGGCGTGGGGCTGGGGTTCATGTCGTTCTTCGCGCGCGCCTGCGTCACCGCATTGCACGAGATCCCAGCCGTCAACGCGGAGATTCGCGGCACCGACGTGGTGTACAAGCGCTACGTCAACCTCGGCGTCGCGGTCGGCAGCGAGCGGGGCTTGGTGGTGCCGGTGGTGCCCCACGCGGAGCAGCGCACGTTTGCCGAACTCGAAAAAGAGATCGAGCGGCTCGCGGGTCTAGCGCGCAGCGGCAAGCTCAGCATCGATGACCTCAGCGGCGGCACGTTCACGATTTCCAACGGCGGGGTTTACGGCTCGCTGATGTCGACGCCGATCCTCAATCCGCCGCAGAGCGGCATCCTCGGCATGCACAAGATCGAGAAGCGCCCGGTGGTTGTCGACGACCAGATCGTCATCCGTCCGATGATGTACGTCGCGCTCTCCTACGATCATCGTCTCGTCGACGGCGAGCAAGCGGTCACCTTCCTGGTGCGCGTCAAAGAGCGCATCGAAGATCCGAGCCGGCTGCTGCTCGAAGTGTGAGCGTTCGCAGATGCCGGTATGAGTGACCCCGCGAGTGAAGTGGGCACGCGCGCCGAGTTGATCGCGCTGTTCCTGCGATTCCACCGTGCATTGTCGGTCGCATGGGTTGTCTGCACGATCGTGGTCACTCTCGGCATCTGTATCTTCTCCGTGAAAGTTCTTGATCCGGCGCAATGGAAAACGGTCTTGGATGTTCGCCACACGTCCAAGAGTGAGCCCGAATTGTACGGGGTCGCGTGGGTTCTCAGTGGCGCGGTGATGGTCTTACAGGCATGCACCATCGCCGCGCTGTCGGCGCGCCTCAATCGAATGCGCATCCTCCAATTCGTGTTTCGCGCGGTGGCGTTGGCTGGGTTTGGGCTCTGGCTGCTGCTGAGCGATTTGTGGGTTCTTTTCACCCTTGGAAACATGGACAATTTCAATAGCCCCATCACGTCTGATCTCGCATGGATTGTTTTCGCGGCGATCTATCTCGCGGGATGCTGGTGGTGGATGCGGATATCGTTCGCCTCGGCACTCCTGCGCCTCGGCCTGCTCAGCCTCGCGACTTTTGTTTTGGCTGCCGCCAATTGGGTTGGTCTGCAAGTTGCGCGGGCTGGGGGCATGGATGATCTGGCCATGCTGATGTTCGCCCTGCCGGTGGCGGGACCACTGCTCTATCTGACCAGATCTTGGAAAACTGAAACGACGACGAACTTTCCCAAGACCAGCGACTTCAAGAGTGGCTCCTATCTCTCTTCCGCGCGCACGCTGTCGCTGCTGTTACTCGCCACCCTTGCGTTGGCCTCGAATCTGGCGCCGGCCTACCGAGCGCGGGAGACAATGCTCCGAACCGCGCGCGAAGTCTTCGCCAAGGAATACGTCGCCGAGGCGCTCCGAACCTGCGGGCCGCGCAGCGAACCCGCTAAAGCGGACGAGGGTGATTTGGGAAGTGCCGACTGTGCGGTTGAGAAAGGTAGGGTCACGGTCTCGTTCGCGCGACCGCAGGGGTATGCCCGCTTTCTGTTCGCGGGGGGCTACCGTGTCGGAGTCTCCGCGACGGCCACATTCAATCTGAACGCAGAGCCGGAGTGGTCAACTCACTTTGAAAGAGATGCCGAGGAGGGCGAGCGACCATGGCACGACTTGGGAAGTCTCGACCTATGGCGGAAGGCTACCGTTCCGAAGGCCGACGCGAACGACGCTGGTCTCGAGCACGCATACAAGGAGCTCGCCCGGATCGCTCGTGAAGTTGAAGCAAAGTCAGCCGCGGAGGGTGAGACGATCGACGGTCTCCGAACGCTCTATGAGGGTATCGAAGCGGAAGTGACGAAGAAGCGGGTGGAAGTCCCCACCCTTGGCATCGAGATGGAATCGCGTCTGGCGATGTGGATCATCTCCGGCGTTGCCATTGGTCTCCTGCTGCTCATGCGTAATCAACTGCGTTACGTCCTTCGCGACCGGACACTGGCGGACGAGGAACCTTGGCTGGTGCTGGATGGGGAGTCGGGGATCGAATGGTGCGGGTCGGGTGCGTGGCTGATGGGCCTGCTGTTGAGCCCGTGGATACTGCATACGCTGGTCGTCACGGTGCAAGCCAGCGAAACCGTCGCGCGCGGCGGATCGCCGTCCGCCACGCAACACATCGCCATTTGCATATTGCTGATCTCGACCACCCTCTGCGGCGCATGGCTTTCCGTGACCACGGTCGCAAAACTCTATCGGCTACGTGGGTTGCGAATGCGCTACCGCCGACAGCTCCCCACTGACCCAGGCCAAAGCTCCTTGGTCTCACCCGCCTCAGATTGACGCATGAACCCGCTGCCGGTTGCTGGCGCCCATCCACCAGTTGCGGAATCCTTTGCCAAACAACGCAACGATCTCGTCGCTGCCAGTGCGCCGACGTTCGGGATCACCGTCTTTGCTGTCACCGCGCTGTATGCGCTGAGCCAGTGGATCATGCGGCCGGCGCAACTGCGCGGCGCGTTGACGTTGTATCTGCTGCAACTGGCGATTCCGCTGGTGAACGCCGGGCTGATGCGGACGCCCCTGCGGCGTCACGCGCAGATGGTCGTCCTCGATGCGGAACTCTCCTATACGGCGTGCCTCACCGCGCAGCTTCTCATTCCCGAAACCAACACCTCGGCCACGATCGTCTTTCTGTGTTTGAAGCTGATGGCCACTGCCCTCTTCTTTCCCTGGAGTGCGCGCCTCCAGTACGTGTCGGCGGGCGTGACCGTGGCACTCTACTGGACCTGCCTGCTCGTCACCGGTCGACCCTACGACGAAGCGCCGCGCTCCCATCACTACGTCGCGATCGCCATCGCCGCGGTGCTGTCAGCCGCCGGGGCGACCCGCGCCGATCGTCTGCGCCGCGATTTGTTTCAGCACGATGCGGAACGCGAGGAGCTGCTCTCGCGTCTGCAGCTCATCCTCGATCACATGCCGATCGGGTGCATCATCAATGACGCCGAGTTTCGCTATACGTACTGGAACGCAGCGGCCGAACAGCTCTTTGGCTATCGGTTCGACGAAGTGCGCGGGAAACATCCCTTCGATGTCATTACCCCGAAATCCCAACATCAGGGTGTCCGTGAGGCGTTGCGCCGTATGGAAACTGAGCACGTCGTCGTCTCGGCGCGTTCGCAAAATGTCACCCGCGACGGCCGGCTCATCGTCTGCGAGTGGAATAGTGCGCCGCTCCGGCGTCGGGACGGAACCTTCGTCGGCTTGCTGTCAATGTGCCAAGACGTCACGGTCCGCCAGCGAGATGAAGAAGAGAAGCAAGTCCTGCTCGAAGAGTTGCGCGCCGCCAACCGTCTCAAGTCGGACTTTGTGGCCACCATGTCGCACGAGCTGCGGACGCCGCTCAATGTCATCCTCGGCTACCACGACCTGCTGCAAGAGCAGGCCTTCGGCGCACTCGGCGACGAGCAAGCCGCGGTGCTGCGCCGCATGCGACAGAGCGCCGTCGAGCTGCTGGAGCTGATCAACGCGACGTTGGATGTGAGTCGTTTGGAATCCGGTCGAGTCGAAGTGGAGAAGCATCGGCTGTCCGTCGGCGACGTGATCGCCCAAGTGAACGCCGAGACGCGCGAGCTGCAGGACAAGCCGGGCGTGCACGTCGAGTGGCGCATCGACCCGGAGCTGCCGCCAGTTTATTCCGACGCGGCGAAACTCAAGATCATCCTCAAGAACCTGGTGAGCAACGCCCTCAAGTTCACCGAAGCCGGCTCGGTTGTGGTGAGCGCGCACGAACGCGACGGCGGTGTGGAGATGCAAGTGACCGACACGGGGGTGGGCATCGCCGCGGAGGCGTTGCCGATCATCTTCGAGCCGTTTCGTCAGATCGGCGAATCGCCAACGCGCCAACATGGCGGGGTCGGGCTCGGCCTCTACATCGTCCGGCGCTTGGTCGACATGATCGGCGCGACGTTGGACGTGGAGAGTGAACCGGGGCGCGGCACCACGTTCCGCGTCTGGGTGCCGTCGGCGCTCGACGAGTCGGCGGTCATCGTCGACACGGCGCAGCAGTGAGCGCATTTCTCCCGCAAACTCTCCGCATCGGCTTGGCTCTCCGACGTGAAGCCGATAAGTGAACGGTATGGCAGAGCAGGCTTTCGATCTTGTCGTCATCGGCTCCGGACCAGGCGGATACATCGCAGCGATCCGCGCCGCCCAGCTCGGTTTGCGCGTCGCCTGTGTCGAGAAGGACGCCGCGCTCGGCGGCACCTGCCTGAACGTCGGCTGCATTCCGAGCAAGGCGCTGCTCGATTCGAGTGAGCACTTCGCGCAAGCCCAAGACGGCCTCGCCGTTCACGGCGTGAAGGTCGGACCCGTCAGCCTCGATCTGCCGGCGATGCTGGCGCGCAAAGACAAGATCGTGAAGACGCTGACCACCGGCATCGCCGGACTCTTTCGCAAGAACAAGGTCGAACGGGTGCAAGGCCTCGGCCGCATCGTGAACGCATCCACCATCGAAGTCCGCGGCGAGAGCGGTACGCGCACGCTCTCCACCAAGCGCATCCTCATCGCCACCGGTAGTGAGCCGATCGATTTGAAAGATCTGCCGTTCGACGGCCAGCGCATCATCAGCTCGACCGAGGCATTGCGTTTGCCTGCGGTGCCGCAGCGCATGCTGGTGGTCGGCGGCGGCGCGATCGGGCTCGAACTCGGTTCGGTGTGGAGCCGCCTCGGCAGCGAAGTCGTGGTCGCCGAGTTCATGGATCGCATCGTCCCCGGCACGGATGTGCAGATGGGGCGCGAGCTGCAGAAGGCGCTGACCAAGCAAGGCCTGAAGTTTCATCTGCGCACGTCGGCAAAGTCCGCGAGCATCAAGCAGAGCAAGGTCTTCGTGACGCTCGATAGCGAAGGCACAGCGAGCGAGGAAGTGGTCGACGTCGTCTTGGTCGCCGTCGGCCGCCGCCCCCACGACCAGGGACTCGGAGCGCGCGAAGCGGGCGTGGCGTACGACGAGCGCGGCCGCATCAACGTCGATCGCGCGTACGCCACCAGCGTGCCCGGCATCTATGCGATCGGCGACGTGATCGCGGGGCCGATGTTGGCGCACAAGGCGGAAGAGGAAGGCGTCGCCGCAGTCGAGCAGATGGCCGGTGTCGCCGGCCACGTGAACTACGACGCGATCCCCAACGTCGTCTACACCTGGCCCGAGTTGGCCAGTGTCGGTCTCTCCGAAGAGGAAGCTAGTAACCGCGGCCTCGTCGTAAAGATCGGCAGCTTTCCGTTCATCGCCAATGCCCGCGCCCGCTGCCTGAACGAAACCGAGGGACTGGTGAAGATGCTCGCTGATGCCAAGACCGACCGCATCGTCGGCGTCCACATCCTCGGCCCGCGCGCGTCCGACCTCATCGCCGAGGCCGCGCTGGCGATGGAGTTCGGCGCCAGCGCCGAAGACATCGCCCGCTCCGTCCACGCGCATCCGACGTTAGCCGAAGCCTTCAAAGAAGCCGCGCTCGCCGTCGACAAGCGGGCGCTGAACATTTGAAATCGTAAGGCGTGAGACGTGAAGCGTGAGACGTGAGGAGCCAGGCCTTTCCGATCCCCTCACGCCTCACGTCTCACCCCTCACGTTATTTCACGCCGGCGGCGCGGCTTCGATTGGGATACCGTCGCCGCGCAGGGGCGAGCGCGGCTTGTTGACCGGACCGATATCGTTGCGGCTGTCGCGGTAGAGTTGGCGCAAGAGATCGAGGCTTGGACGCGCAGCGCCGCGGGCGATGGCGTGGATGAGCGTGCGCACGCGCGCGTTGATGGGCGTCGGAATGCCGAGCTGCAAGCCGCGCGTGACCACCTCGCCGTTGAGAAAATCGACCGCCGGCTCGCGGCCGCGCTCGATCGCAGCCAACATCGACGAACGCAAGCGGCGAAACTTGGCGCCGACGGCGAGCAGCAGCGCATGCTTCGTCATCAGCGACGGCGAACCGGGTCCGACGAGATCCGCTGATGTGAGCGCAATCCAATCGAGGTCGATCGTGCCCGCCACTTTCTCCAACCGCACGCGGGATGCGCGCGCGACGGCGACGGCTTCGGTCATCACTTCCAATCCCAGCCGGCGCGCAAAGCGATAGCGCAGCAACGCGCCAAGACGATCGCCGCCGATGGTGCCGAGCGAGCTGATGGCGCAGTTGATCGCCAGCTTGCTCCAGCGGCTGCCGGCGAGGTTGTCGGTGATCGTTACCGGACCGATCGGAGTGAGCACACGGCTCAACTCAGTCAGCCGCTCGTCGCGCGTGTCGCCGTCGAGTCGCCCGACGACGAAGCCGCCCGCCGAGGTACGTTCACACACTCCGGGCGCGACCATCGATGCGCCCCAGGCGACGATCGCGCCGAGCGTACGATCGCCGCCGGCGATTTCCGCCACGCGGTGCTCACATAGACCGTTCTGGAAACACACCATCGCGCCGGTGGCGGCCAGATGCGGCAGCGCCGCGCGCGCCGCGTCTTCCACCTGCCCCGGTTGCGTCGCCAGCAGCACCAAATCGAAGTGGCCGGGATTCGCGGGGATCGTCACGTGCGCCAGCGCCGCGGCGTGGCGGTGTGTTTCGCCGTCGATCACTTCGAAGCCGCGCGCAGTAATCGCCGCCGCGATCGCCTCGTTGTGCGTGACCGCGACCAACTCGCAATCGCCTTCACTCAGCGAGGCGCCGAGAATGCCGCCAACGCCGCCACATCCCATCAACAAGATCCGCAGTTTCATCGCCCCTCACCAACACGAACCACGAACACGAGCCACGATCACGAGTCCCGACTCACGAATCACGCCTCACGACTTGAACGGCTGATTACCAAACCGATCGAGATGCACAACCTCGCCGACCGGGCGCCGGGTCGTCGGCCCGTACTTTCCCTTCGGCCAACCGAGCGGGATGACCGCGCACGGCGCAACGCTCCACGGCAAACCTAATGCGCGACGCGCCAGCCACGTACTCCACAGCGGCATGGTGATCAGCGCCGCACCGAGTCCAGCCGCGCGCGCCGCCAGTAACAGGTTCTGCACCGACGGATAGATCGAACCGTAGTACGAGGTGGCGACGATCGGCGGAAACGGCAGACGCATTCCACGCAAGCAGGCAACAACGAGAACCGGAATCTCTTCGAAGTGATCGGTTTGCCACTGTACGGCATCGAGGATCTTGCCCATCTTCGGATCATTGCGAGCGACGCGGCGGCCGATGCTGCCGTAGATCCGCCACGGCATCCGTGTCAGCGAAGCGAGCCGCGCTTTCACCGCGCGGTCACGCACGACGATGAACTCCCAGTTCTGCTGATTGCTTCCGCTCGGCGCATTGAGCGCCAGCTCGATCAAATGCAGCACCAACGCATCGTCCACCGCATCCGGCTTGAGCCGCCGAATCGCCCGCTGCGTCCGCATCGCTTCTTCGATCGGCATGGTGAGATTGATTGGGTCAGACATGCGCGGAGGTTACATCATTGCTAACCGGTCCGGTCAACGCATTCCGTTCATGGCCAAGGTCATGCACGGTGCTGCCGATGAAACGCAACCTCGACTCCGATGTGAGCTGGCGGGCGTCGGAATAGCTAGTTGGTTCAGCTCTTGCCGTCGGTCACAAAATCACGGAGATGTCTATCAGCATGGCGAATGGCGGAATTCCGGATTTCGTAGAGCTCGATCGTACGTTCCGGCCTCTACATCCTGCAACCAATCCGGAAGAGGCCGCTGCGTCAAGCTACACCCGCACTCTGCCTGGGCTCCAGCCCGCAATCGGCTGGGCTGACCTTCTGAAGAGGCGACTCGTCGTAGTCCTGGGGGAACCCGGCAGTGGCAAGAGTTGGGAGTTTAAGCATCGCGCCACTCTCGAGGGGCAGCGCGCGTTTTATGTCCGACTCGACGCCCTGACCAATGAATGCCTGGAGCCAGTTTTGGGTTTCTCAGAATACGGACGGTTCCGCGACTGGCTCGGTAGTCGGTACGAAGCGATGTTCTTCCTGGACTCAGTGGATGAGGCGAAGCTGCGAAGCTCTGCGGACTTCTACCGCGCTCTCGACAGGTTTCGGCATGAAATTGGCACGGCCAACTTGACGCGCGCGAAAATCTTCATCAGCTCTCGCATAAGTCAGTGGGAACCTGAGAGCGACGCCCATGAGGTGCTGATTCAATTTGGGCAGCGACAGCGCTCGAAGGACATTGGATCAGGACAGATCGCCGGCGGCGGGACGGATGCGGAACCCATCTATGTCGTTCACCTTCAACCGCTCGATCAACGGCAGGTCGAGGTTTTCGCCACCGCGCGTGAGGTGGCCGATGTGGCTGCATTCATAGCCGCGCTCAACACCGCGCACGCCTGGGAATTCGCACGAAGGCCAATCGATGTAATGGATCTCGTCCGGTTCTGGCTTGAGCGCGGTCGGCTGGGCTCGCTGACCGAACTCATCGAATCCGGTGCCGAGCGAAGTCTTCGCGAGACGCGAAGAGGCGATCCCCTCTCGCCCAAGAAGGCGCGCGAAGGGGCACAGGCGCTCGCCGCTGCAACGATACTGTGCCAGCAGTTGGATTTCAGAGTGCCCGATGATGCGTTTATTGGATCACCAGCATTGGACGCGCTCTCGTGTTTGCCCGACGAATGGCGACCGGAGGAAGTTCGTGCGCTGCTCGAGCGGGCGATATTCGATGGCGCCAGCTACGGCCGCATTCGGTTCCACCACCGTCGCGTGGGCGAGTACCTTGCTGCCAAATGGCTAGAAGCGCGCATTCGAGATGGTTGCCCGATCAGCACACTCGAAGCGCTGATTTTCGATCGACGTAACCGGAGACGAGTGCTGCGCCCGACCCTGGCACCAGTCGCAGCGTGGTTGTGTTGCGGCAACGAGCGATGGAACGCAGATCTCCGGGGATGGATGCTCGAAGCGGCACCGGAGATCCATCTGCAATACGGCGATCCGAGCTGTCTGCCTCTGGAATACAAACGGAGCCTGATCCACAGACTGGTGAGTAACTTCGCGGGCCGAAACCGCGTGTGGGTCCATTCAGATCCGGAGTGCCTTAGTCGCTTGGCGGATCCCGGCCTTGCACCAGATGTCTCGGCGATCATCGCAGACCGTGCCGCTCCGATCGACATCCGGTCCCGGATGCTGCAGCTTGCCCGGCATGGACGGCTCCGTGACTGCTTGAGTACCGCGCTCGACATAGTCGCTTCTAGCGAAGAGCCGGGTGAACTCAAGTCGTATGCGGCGGCTGCAATCCGCGACATCGGCGACCTTGCTACCCACGAGCGCCTTGCGAACATCGCCGCCGGTCTCACGCAGATTTCGAATTCTCTGTGCGGGACAATTTGCGAAGCTCTGTACCCCTCCACTATCAATGCTCGGGAGCTTGTCGCGCTCCTTCGCAAGACAAGTCCCGTCCCACAGCTCAGCGTCGACCTGCCCTACTTCCTAGGCGCGCAGCTCAAATCGGAGTTGAGGCCGGAACACGGCGGCGCGTTACTTGCCGAGTTGGTCGAGCTTGTGCGGACGCCTCCGCATTTGTCGCTTCACCGGAGGAGTGCGCGTGTGTCACAACAGTTCTCCTGGGTAGTGCAGATGCTGCCCACTGTGCTCACGGTTCTCCTGACCAAGGCCTCCCTGACGCAGCAGGAAGCCGAAGCCGCCGCGGCGTCGATCCAGCTCCTCGGTACTCTCCGTCATCATCACGAAGCCGTTGGCTATGAGAAGCTTCCAGACCTCAACGCTTTTACGAGGCGGCATCCGTTAGTCAGGAGGCTCTACTTTTGGTTTGAGGTCGAAAGCTGGCGAGAGGAGAACGAGGGCGAGCCATTCTACCTCCTCCAGGTGTTTGGCCATGGAGAGATTGTGCAACCCTGCATCGAAGATCTTGATTGGCTTTTGATCGACATCAACCAGCGCCCAACGGCGCGCGACCGTGGATTGGCACTCCGCCTGGCGACAGACCTATGGAACAACTCTGGTCGGCGCTGGAGAGAGCGCCGCCACATCGTCGACGCGGTCAGGAACACACCTCCTCTGTTGGCGATTTTCCGGCAGCTCGCAGCACGCGAGCGTTGGCCGCACTTCAAACGGATCTGGTACCAGTACGTTACTGTCAAGCTTGCGAGCAAATGGTGGTGGGAGCGGCGCCTGTACGAGATGAAACGTCGCTGGCGAGAAATCCGAGCACAATGCAATCTACTGCTTCACATCAGAGCCCTCCGCTCTGGCGTGGAGACCGGGTGGCTCGCCCAATTGGTGTTCGAAGCACCCGAACGGGGCGGCGAGAACCACCTTACGCCGAAATCCCGGAACCGAATGCGCCAGAAGCGCCGGCGATTGATTACATGGGCAACAAGAGAGGGGTGCAAACGTGTGTGGCGCCGGTTCGTGCCGCCGTTGCCTCACGAGAAGCAAAACCCGGGAGCGATCGACAACCGACTCATAGCCGGCTTGGCCGGTCTGCAAGCCTCATTGGCCGACGGCCAGCTTGACTTCTCAAACCTGCCGGGACAGGAGGCGGAGCTGGCTGTCCGCTACGCCGTCAACGAAATCAACGGCTTTCCTCCGTGGTTCGGCGATCTCGTCGCACGCCGCCCCGATGCAGTCCACCGCGTCCTGTCCCAATGTATCCAGGGCGAATGGCAGTTTGCTGCGGACCGAGAACATGTGCATGAGGTTATGGCCGACCTTGCTTGGCGGGGCGACGCCCTTGTCCCGCTCGTACGCGATACCTTGATTGATCTGCTCCGCGCTAGCGACCCGCCGAATCGCTGGATACTTCAGTTCGCGCTGACGATCTTGCTCCGTGGAGCTCAGCCCATGTGTTCAGAGTTGACGACCATCGCTCGCGAGAGGGCACAGCAAGCCATGCCCGGTGGCCCATCGCTCGTGATGTGGCTTGCCGTCTTGCTTCAGCTAGATGCTCCAAGCGCGCTGGATCTCATCGAACAAGGCACTGATGGAAGCTGGCCTGACCCCGATCAGACGATGACGCGCCTGTGCGCGGCGCTGAACGGGTCCCTCGGAGGCTTCGAAGCAGTGCCGGCAATTTCAAAGCCAGATTACGCCATGCCTATCCATCTCCGCCGATTCATTCCTCTCGTTTTCCGGCACATCAGGCCGCGTGACGATATCGAGCGCGCGGGCAGTGGCGTGTACTCGCCCGGCGAACGAGACTGGGCCCAAGATTTCCGAAACGGGTTACTCATCAGGCTGTCCGCACTTCATTCCGAAGAGGCGAGACGAGTCCTCAGCGAACTGATCGGTGACCCGGCGCTGTCAAACACGCGCGACTGGGCGGCGCACCTACTCGATGATCTAACGCAAAAGCTGGCCGACTCGCCGCCGTGGACTGCCAACGATGTGAGGTGCTTCTCCGCCGAGTACGAGAGGGATGCCAAGACGGATGGCGACTTGTTCAAGATCGCCTGCGACCGGTTCGGAGACATCAAGCGCGACGTGGAAGAGTCCGACAACAGCCTGCGCGAGGAACTGCGTGCGGATGATGACGAACTTGTGTTCAGACGGTGGCTAGCTCGCAAGCTAAACGAGCGCTCGCGCCAGCGCTACACGGTTCCGCAGGAGGAGGAAATCGATCTGCGGCAGAGACCCGACCTGCGGATAGAGAATCCGAGGACTGCCCCGGTATCCATTGAAGTCAAGTGGGCCGACAAGTTGGCGCTAGCCGAGTTGCTGGAGCGTCTTGAGAATCAGCTGGTAGGGCAGTATCTGCGGGCAAATAACTCACGCTACGGCATCTACATCCTCGGCACGTTTGGCCGCAAAGGATACTGGGAAGAATCCGCCAGCGGCCGACGACTCGCCTTCGAGGAAGTCGTCGATGTCATCCGGCGCCGGGCCAGCGAACTAGAAGGCGCCCGCTCCGATGTCAGCGGTATTGACGTCGTATCAGTTGACTTCCGTAATCCTCGGGTGAGGTCATCAAGCTGATCCTCCCTCCAAGTCTCCCCTCGGAAGTCGGCCTCGGCCGGGGCGATTGACTATACCGACGGAGAGAGTTTTCTGCGCCGCCTGGTGTTTATCACGCATGAAGAAGAGCTTGGCGGCTCCTCTTTCAACCGAAGAAGCTCCGATGCGCGGAGACAGATCTGGCAACGTCTGAAGATCTCCAGCGAGACAGAACCGGATCGCTTCGATACACCGCTCTTCCCTCCAACGGCTATCCGCCGACGCCCCTCCCGCTCAAACGCTTCTCCAGTGGTGACTTCGTGCTGTCCCGGGTGCGGATCGAGACTCGGCGAGGTTCGAGGCGGCCTCGTTTAAGCACGTGGCACAGAAGGCCGCGGTGTCGAGGATCGTGCCGCCCAATCAGGCGACCACGCGAAACGCGATGCGGGTGCCGCGATCACAGTCACAAAGTTTGGGCTGCATCGCTCGATCCTCCTCTGGCAACCGACCAAACGCAGGCCCTCCATCCGCGCTGGATTCTCTGATTGTCCCGTGTTGCGAGCATCACGGCGACGGCGTCCAACCAATTGGCGCGATCTCTGCACCGGTTCGCGCCGCTTCGTAGCACGCGGCGGCGAGGCGTTGGGCCTCTACGCCAGCGCCGATGTCGGGTGCGGCCGGCCGATCGGCGAGCAGCGACTCGATGAACGACAGGTCTTGCAGCATGTACGGCAAGCCGTACCAATCGCGGAAGCGATGCTCGCTTCGTTGCAACAGCGCCTCGAAGCGTTGCAGCACCTCCGGTGGCGCGATGCGGTGTTCCTCACCGTCGCCAACTTGGAGCAGGATATCGCCGATCATGTCGTAGTCACTGGCGAGGAAGCCGGCTTGGCAGAAGATCTCCAAGCGGCGATTGGAATTGCGCTCGACCATGTTGTGCCACAGGTTCACCAGTTGGGCGCGCAAGCCAGTCGCAAACTCCAACTCGACGGCCATGTAGTCTTCGACGCCGGGATGTCCGGCGCGGTTCTGTTGCCACGCGCGCAGACGCGCAATCGGACCGAACAGGGTCGTCAGCAGATCGAGATCGTGGACGCCGTGCTCGATCAGCGTGCCGCCGGCGGTCTGCGCGCGGTCCTTGCGCCAGGCGGTGTTGTGGCCGCCGCGGATCGGGAAGCATTGGTCGTCGCGGAATACTACAGCCATCGGCGCGCCCATCTCGGGCTGCGCCAGCTGCGCCGCCATCACGCAATAGACGGCGGAGAAGCGCAGCACCAAGCCGATCTGATTGATCACTCCTGCGCGTTGCACTGATTTGTGGATCGCGACCGCTTCGGCGTAAGTCATCGCCAACGGCTTCTCGCAAAAGATGTGCAGCTTGCGATCCGCGGCGGCGCAAACCAATTCCGCGTGCGATACCGTCGGCGTGCAGATGAAGACCGCGTTGATGTCGGCGCGCAGCAACTCACTTGCAGTCGCGAACGCATGGCGGAAACCGTAGCGCTTTTGGAAGAGCTGCCGTCGCTCGGGCACGGCGTCGCAAACCGCGGTCAGCTCGACCGCGTCGCCGAGTCGCTCGGCGATCTCGCGCAACATGATCGCATGCGTCGAGCCGATGAGACCGGCACCGATGAGGCCGATGCGAACGCGATCCATGCGCCCGGACCTAACACATCCACTGCCGGCGCCGAAGGGCCGCGACACTTCACGCAACGAGCGACCGCACTCGCTCCGCCAGCCAATCGACGCGGTCCTTGCCCCAGAAGCGCTCGCCCAAAGGCTCGCTAGGGCCGTCGCAATGAACGATCCATGTCGGCACGCCGGGGCAGTCGTCACGATCGAACGCGGCGAGCGCGTCGTAAACGGCGCGCCCCACCTCGTCTTGGCGCGCGCGGTCGAGCAGCGCGTCGGCATCGAGCCCGGCCACTACCGCGGCGTGACGCACGACTACGTCGTCGTTGACATCGAGTCCCTCGACCCACGCGGCGCGGAACAGCGCGCGATCGAACTCGGCTTCCTTGCCGGTGCCGAGCGACGCGTAGTACGCGCGCGCCGGCAATTCTTCGCGGGCGTAGGGTGATTGGTGCCAGCGCGCCGCGCGCTCATCGAACTCACCGGGCGCGAGCAGGCGCAACTCGATGCCGTGCCGCTGCGCCCAGCGCAGGCAATCTTCGCGATGATACGAAGTCTGCGCCGCCGTCTCCTTGCCGCCGACCAGATCGGCGACCTTGACGCCGCGATCCTTCGGGATGCAGATCGGGCGTCGTTCGATAACAACGGGGAGATTCGCCAACGCGCGCTCCGCCAGCAACACGCCGAGATAGGCGTTGGGTGAGTGGTAGATCGTATAGCTGACGATCGTGATCATCGGTCGTGTACTAGCCTTGAAGTGACAGAACACTCACCGCCGAGAACGCGGAGATCGCAGAGCGGGGCGTCATCGGAAGAACACAGCGAGTCGTTTCAATAAGCTCATCGAGAATGGACTTTGGTTTTGACCATTCGGCTTTCACTGATTTGTGTCTCGGCGCGCTTGGTGAGCTCTGCGGTGAATCCGCTCAAGTCACACCAGGGTTAGGTCTCCTCTCCATCGCCTATCCAGGCTCATCCCAGTGATGCATGCGATGGCGCCGTTGCGCGCGGAAATTGGTGACCTCCAAGCGGATGCCGTCCGGATCGACGAAGAAGGTGGCGAAGTAGTCGGGGGCGTACTCGGGGTAGTAACGCGGCTCGCTCGCGTCGATGCCGCGCATCTGCAATTCGCTCGCGGCGCGGTGCACCGCCGCTTCGTCTTCGACGCGGAAACAGAAGTGGTGCAGCCCCGGCGCATAGGGGTCATGCAGCGGGGCGCCGGCGCGGGCGGGCCGGATCGAGAATCCGTACTGCCGGTTGTAGTAGTGCCGATGCGGTTCACCGGCGATCGGCGCCGAGCCTTTGCGAAAGCCGAGCACTTCGATCATCACGCGGTCGTAGAACGCTTCCGCGCGCGCGAAGTCACTCACCGCGAGATAGATGTGATCGATGCCGATGACTTCAACAGGCATGCGCGATGTCCTCTCCCCGGCGTTCTCTTGAAGCGCCTGTCGACTGGTCCTGACGAGTAGGGCGATGCTTGCTTCGCCCTCCGTCTTCCGCGATCAAGAAACGCACCACGCCAACGCGTCTTCGAGCCGATCGTTGCCCCAGAACATCTCTTCGTCGACGGTGAACGTTGGCGCACCGAAGATGCCGAGCGCCACGGCTCGCTCGGTCTGTAGCCGCAAGCGCTCCTTGTTCGCCGCGGCTTCCGCGCGCGCGATCAGCTCAGCGCTCGGCTGACCCAGCGCGGTCAGAATCGCGGCGACGGTTTCCGCCTGCGCGATGTCGCGATCCTCGGCGAGGTTGGCGCGGTAAACGGCGCGCACGAAGTCAGGACACCAAGCCTCGCGCGCGACCAGACAGGCGACGCGTGCGGCGAGCAGGCCATTGCGTGGAAATTGCGTCGGGCGTTTCAGCGGTAGGCAATACTTCGCGCACAACCGCTCCAGGTCGCGCCACATGTAGCGGCCCTTCACCGGATAGATGTTGAAGGGGGAATCGCTCCATCCTTGGCTCTTGAAGATTGGGCCGAGCAGAAACGGTTTCCACTCGACCGCGACACCCGACGCCGTCGCGAGCGCTTCGATGCGCGCCGCGGCGGGATACGAGTAGGTGCTGCCGAACTCGAACCAGAACTCGAGCGTGCGCATAGTGTTCGCACCCTACACGAGGGCGCGGCCCATCGGGAAGCGAGTTTCCACTACCGTGTGTCGGCCTGCCACAGCACCGCAGTCGATGCGCCGAAGAAGACGATGTGCGCGAGATTGGGGGCGGCGGGAATGACGTACGATGCAATGGCCGGTGCCGGAAGTGTCGCGAGACTGGCGAGCGCCACGAGCACGACCGGATTGGCGAACGCGAACCAGCGCGGATACGCGGTGCGCGTGGTCAGGATGACGAGCGTGAAGAGCGCCGAACCCGCCAGCGCGAGCACGCCGAGTAGCAGCCACAGCGGCAGGAGGTACGGCGCATACGGCGCCAGCGCCGCGAACGGATCGCCGGGCGCGTTTGGATCCGCCGGCGACGCGCGAATGATGAGCGCGGTGAGCCCATGGACGGCACCGCCGAGCGCGCTCGCATACGCGCCGAGCGCGAACACCCAGCGCGCGCGCCAGTCGTTCGCGCCGAGACCACGCGAGACCTGCCAGTAGCCGATTCCATAGAGCGGAATCGTCAGCACCCCGAGGTAGTGCCCAGTGAGCAGCTCTGGCCAACACGCCATGCGCGCGATGCCGCAGTCCTCCGGTCCGAGCTGGGCCACGTGCAGCAGCAACAGATCGCCGATGCTGGCAAGCAGCGCAGCGCCGGTCGCGATCAATCCAGTCACGCGGACGACGCCCGCCACGCGGATGGCGTAAGGCACGGTCCCTTTTCCCTCTTGTGGCACGACAGGGCAAACGCGCCGACGACTCTCGCTCCGCGACCTCTACCCCGTGCGGCTCCATGCGGTGGGCACTGATTCATGTCTGGTACGGTTACGGTGCTCTTCACCGATCTGGTCGGGTCGATCGAACTACTCGCGCAGCTCGGTGACGATGCGATGCAGGCGGTACGCCGCACGCGTCTCGCGCTGGCGCGCGTGCTGCTGCAGCGGAGCGGCGCTGGCGACCGCGAGCGGGCGCGCGCCCTCCTGGATCAAGTCGTCGGCGCTGCCGCCGCCATGGGCATGGCCGGCGTCGAGCGTGACGCACGAGCGTTGCTGACGTAGCTGTCCACCTCGGTCGCGAGTCACCTCGCGGCGGATGGTCGTGACGGGGTTCACCACACGCTTTGCACGTGGCGGTACGAACGGATCTTGCGATCGGCGGTCACCACCGGTGCCGACAACAGGCGGGCGGTGGCGACGATGATTTGGTCGGCGGGATCGCCGCGGAACGCCCCCGGTAGCTCCGTGCTCTCAAGACACACCTCTGGCGACACCGGGTGCATCGTGATGCCGTCGGCGCGCATGGCCGCCGCGAGCCATTCACGGCAGGGCAGCGCCAACTCCAGCTTCCCCTTCTGCACGAGTTTCGCGATCTCCCAGGTGGAAAAGACCGACACGGCCAGACCGGCGCCCGGTCGCGCCCGGTCGATCGCATCGCGAGCGGCGCGCGACAACTTCTCGGGCGCGGCGCACAGCCATAGCCATGCGCACGTGTCCAAAACCACCGGCATTACGTGTCAGCGTCCCAGCGTTCGCCGGTGGAAAAAATGTTCGCGGCCGCGCGCACAATCGTCCCCCGCAGCGATCGTGATCGTGGGGATTCGCTGATCGGAACGATGCGCACGTACGGCTTCCCCCGCTTCGTCACCGTCAGCGGGACGTGCTGCTTGCGCACGTCTTCCATCAATTTCAGACAGGAATTTTTGAACTCGGTCGCGGGTATCGTTCGTGTCTTCATCGGGCTCCTTTACCTGGCCATGTCATATGGCCACTTCGTGACGAAGGCAAGTACCGAGGCCCAAACGGCGCGAATGATCTCGCGTCCTTTCGCCGAGCGTGCCGAACCCTTGCGTCTGCGGCGGCGGGCTGGAAGCTTGGGCGACGATGTTTCCGCGCGACTTCCGCTTCTACCTTGCCAGCCGCTTCTGCGCTGGAACGGCAATGACCATGATGCGCGCGGCCATCGCGTGGCACGTGTTCGATCTCTCGCATTCGGCGTTTCACCTCGGGTTGGTCGGACTGGTCCAATTCATTCCGGCGCTCAGCCTGGTGCTGGTCGGGGGCGCGGTCGCGGATACCTACGACCGTCGCCGCATCATCATGGCGGCACAGTCGCTCGCGTTCACCGCCGCGATCGTGCTGTTCGTCGCCACCTACCGAGACTTGGCGACCTTGCCGCTGCTCTACGGCACCGTGTTCTTTATCGCCATCGCCGCGGCGTTCGACAATCCCGCGCGCGCGGCGCTGCTGCCGACCATCGTACCTCGCGAGAGCTTCCCGCGTGCGGTTACCATCTCGTCCACCAATCAAGCGCTGGCGTTCATCAGCGGACCGACGCTCTGTGGTCTGGTCATCGCCTCAGCCGGCATCGGCACGGTGTACGCCGTCTACGGGATTCTGATTCTCGGATCGATCATCGGCGTAAGCCTCCTGCATCAGCGACCGCACAACGGCGAGCGCCGCGTGGTGAGCCTGCACGCGATTCGCGAAGGCCTGCGTTTCGTCCGCCGCCAGCAGATCGTCCTCGGTTGCATGACGCTCGACATGTTCGCGGTGATCTTCGGTGGCGCGACGGCGCTGCTGCCGATCTACGCCAACGAGATTCTCCAAGTCGGCCCGCGCGGCTACGGCTTGCTGACGTCGTCGCTCGAGATCGGCGCGCTGCTGACATCACTAGCGCTGATGACCGCGCGGCCAATCCGGCATGCCGGCAACGCGTTGCTCATGGCAGTGGGTGGCTTCGGCATCGCGACGATCGTGTTCGGTCTGTCGCGCTGGTTTCCGCTCTCGATCGCCGCCTACATGGCGGCCGGCGTCGCCGACCAAATCAGCGTGGTCATGCGCAGCACGGCGATCCAGCTTTCCACCCCCGACGAGTTGCGCGGCCGCGTCAGCTCGGTGAACTTCCTGTTCATCGGCGCTTCGAACCAACTGGGCGCGGTGGAGTCCGGCTTCGTGGCCGCACTGACCAACGCGACGTTCTCCGTCGTCAGCGGCGGCGTCGGGTGCCTGATCGTATTGGTGATCGTGGCCCTCACCATGCCCGAGCTGCGCCGCTATCGAATCGATCATCGAAGCTGACTCAGCTCTCGGGATTCAATTCTTCGGTGGCTTGCGGCGCTGACCTCCCAATCCGCTCGCCGCCACGATCACGCCGGCGAGTAGGAACAGTCCATTGGTGAGCTTGCTCCAGTTCGTCCACGCCGCGCCGGACGCGAGGCCGATGCCGAGCGCGATCAACAGATTGCCCGACCGCCGCGTGCGGCGCGCCCACTCGCGCCCGAGCGCGAGACTGAGGAGGATCGCACCGCCGGTGGCCAGCACGCCGCCCGTTGAAAACAGCAGGATCGGGCTCAGCAGCAGAAACGCTCCCGTGCTCGACAAGATCAATGTGCTCGCCCCCAAGAATTCGACGCCAACGGGCGTGGGCATCAAGTCGGCGCGTTCAGCAACCGGTGCGGGCGGCGGCGGCGCGGGTTCGTCGTCGCGAGGCGCCTCACGAACCGGCGCCACCTTATAGAGGCGGATCGGGTGCTCGATGTTCTTCAACTGCTTTAGCCCGACATCTTCCATCGGCAGGTCGAGCTTGTTGCGAATCTGTTGATACACCGCTTCGGAGATGCAGATGCCGCCGGGATCGGCGAGCGGTTCGAGGCGCGCGGCGATGTTCACACCGTCACCGTAGACGCGATAGTCTTCCACGATCACGTCGCCGAGATGCACACCGATGCGGGTTTCGATGCGCGCGTCGGGCTGCTGCCCGGCGTTGCGCGCGGTTTGTTCTTCCTGAATGCGGCACGCGCAGCGCACGGCGTTGACGACGCTGTCGAACTCGCCGAACACCGAATCACCGGCGGTGTCGACCACACGGCCTTCGAACTGCTCGACCAGCCTCAGCACGCGATCGTGAAATTCCTTGATGAGGTCGACGGTGGCGTCTTCGTTCTTGCCCATCATGCGGCTGAAGCCGCTGACGTCGGCCATCATGATGGCCGAGAGTTTCCGCCGCCGGCGCGCCTGCGGGTCCGTCGATGATGTGTCGGGCGGAGCGGGTGACTTGGGATCAGCCATCGCTCGAATCACCCACGCGCGGTGCCTGCCTGCCGCATGCGTATAGGACTACGACAAACGCGAAGGGCGGATCAAGGCGAGCGCGGTTCGTGGTTAACCTTGATCTGACATGAACGGATTCACCGCAGAGGGCGCCGAGAGCGCCGAGCCAAAGAGCTGGAGACCACGAAGGAGCACACGAAAGTCCATTGCCAGTGAGGTTGATGAAAATCGCCGAATACTCTCGTGCCGACTCTCTCTCTGCGATCTCCGCGCTCTCGGCGGTGAGTCTTAGTGTCCGATCAAAGTTGAGGCCGCGGGCTGACGCGCTCCATGTGCCGGTCGGGATGCGCAAGCGGCGTGAAAGCAAACTGGCGATAGAGTTCCTGCGCGTCGTTGGTGATCAAATGAAAGCGGCGCAGCCCCTGCAAGTCCGGATGCGCCAGGATGCAGCGCATCAGCCACTTCGACAGCCCGCGGCCGCGATGCGACGGCAGCAGGAAAACGTCGGCCAAGTAGGCGAACGTCGCGTAGTCGGAGACGACGCGCGCAAAGCCCACCTGGATCTGTTCCTCGTACACACCGAAGCAGAGCGAGTGGTTGATCGAACGCACGACGGTCTCGCGGGAGCGATCGAGCGCCCAATACGCTGACTGCGACAGAAACGTGTGAATGGTGTCGATGCTGAGGCGTGCGGGATCGGTCGAGATCGTGAACGGTCCTTCGCTACACTCGTAATCCATCCGATCCTCTCACCCCCGGCGCAGCTTGGCATATGCGCGCAAGCCTATCGCTGCGATCAGCAACGCCGCGAACGGTATGTACGCAGGCGTGGTCAGCGCTCGCGGCAGATACGACACGAAGAATATCGCCCAGATCCAGTACATCCCCACGGTGTGCAACCGCCGCCACGTGCGCGCGCCCAGCCACTGAGTGGTGCGATCGAACGACGTGGCCGTCATCGCCGCGATGAACACGTAAGCCATGCCGCCACCGATGAGAGCCGCTGGACCAGTTGTGAAATCGGCAGCGACCCGCGTCAGCGCGATGATGAAGGCGAGATGCATCGTGTGCGAGACCGCGAACGATACGCCGAGGTAGCGCCGGTTCTTCAACAGCCAGCAACTGACGGGCGTTGGCCACGTGCGCTGCAGCGCCGAGGCGACGAAGGCGGCGAGGAACAGCACAAACGAGGTCTGCGCGCTGGTGCGAACGAGGGCGCGGACGCCAGGCTCCGTGACACCAACCGCGAGCGCAATCACCGCGAAGAAGATCGTCAGGATGGCAGCCGCCCAGCCCACCAACGGCCAGCCGCCAAACTCGTCCACGCTTCTCGATCGACGAGAGAGTTCCTGTTCGGCAATCATGGGCACAGAAAACCACAACGACGCATGTCTTGTGAAGTCGGCGCGTGATGATCTGTTTCGACGGTTGTCCGCCGATTTCTTCCCCCCCGGCGAGTATCCGACTGTTGATGGAAGAACGTCACTTCGGCTACCCTGCCCTCTCACTACTGAGGGGAAAAATCTCTCAGGCGAGGGGGGGCGTTTCATGTGGGCGTGGCTTAAGCAGTTTCTTCCGGACTATTTGGTCGGGACGGCGCTTGATCAATTTCTGGACAGCAAATGGGGAAAACGCTTTCAGGGTTGGCTTGTGGTCGCAGTGATTACCTACATCGGCAACGTTGCCGCGTGGCTCTCTGGATTGAGCCCGGCCTTGAAATACATCTCGTTGGGTGCCGCCGGGGCTTTCACCCTTGGAACCATCGTCACCGGCACGTTTGCTATCCGCGACAAGCGACGTGCGGACGTGAGGTCACCCAGTCCGCGAGCTGCCCCGAGGGAGCGGGCAACAATTGTCCGGACTCCTGCGCAAAATGAAGCAGAAACGGCAACCAGATTCCCCCCACGGTTGATGGAGAGGCTGAATGGTGAGCTTACCAATGTGTATCTGAAATTACGGCGCGGTGTTAGTGAAGTGTCGCTCGAAACGGGAATGCTGCTTCGCGATGCGATAGAAGAGCTAGAGCGAACGTTTGCCTATAACGATCACGATCTGCATCAACCGGTGCGTGACATCGTCGAACGTTCGCTCAATGAGGCCAAGAAGACCCTGGACGGTTTGGCACAGTGGCTTGATGGTGGCAGTGTTGGTTCAAGCAAAAACACGATTGCGGAACGAATAAACTTTGCGCAGCAAGCCTTTGAAAATGGGCGAACTGAGTTTGTGGATTTCTATCGCGACCTACGAAGCGGAAAGATCGCCCTTGGCCAGAATCTGCCGTCCCGAGCGAACTCGCCCTCAGTCGAAGCGGGAGAGCGCACAAGCGAATTGCGTTCCCTGCTCCTTGCAACCATGGCTGAGATTGGCCACAACGAAAAACTGAAAGCACCAGCGCCGCTTGACGAACGATTTGGCACGGACGAGCCGCTGCGCGGGTGGCTTGATGAGTTTCTGGAGAATGTCGGGCGCTACAATCTCGGATCGGAAGGGACGAAACTGGTTGACGCGCTTGGTGCTTTGAGTGGTGCGACGGATTCAATTTCGCCGACTAAAGGCCCCATCAGGCGAAGCCCATTCAATCTTTTGGAGCCAAATCCCTATTCGGCGGCTGCACAAAGGGCGCGCACGGCAATCAACGACTATCTCACCGGACCAGGGGATCGCCGAACGCAAATAGTGCTTGGGGAGGGCGCAAAGACGGGAGATATTCACAATCTGAAATGCGAACGTGATCCGACCAAAGGTGGCTTGTCCCTATCCCGAGTCATTAGGGTTTTCCCTATCGGAAGGAAGGACCGCTGGCACATAGACTTGAAGGCGGTGTTCCGCGTTGACAACGATACAAATCGCCCCGTGAACGTTCGCACTGCCCTCGCGGTTGTCGATGGGCAAGGGCTAACAATAGCCGGCGGTGGCAAGGGTGGTCATTTTGAAAAGTGGCCAAACATCGGGCGACCGGGCAGCAATTTTCAGAGGCTTCCCCAGAAGGAGGCAGATATTGGATCACCGGAGCTACGGCTTGCTGCTTATGAAGTCGTGGAGGCGTGCCTTGTCCACAATTTCATGATCATTCCGACCTCGGTAGCGGATTCGATCACCGACAAACACAAGCTCAATTTGGTCCTCTATACGAACGAGTCTGAGCACTCCGAGTCGATTTCAATCGATAGAAGAGCGGCCCTGCTAAATGGGGCAGAGGAACGGAAGAGAAGGATTGGGACGCTAGGATGAACGCCAGGGTCGGCGCGGTGCAAAACTAGGCGGACGCCCATGGGAGCGAGATCAGCACAGAAGATCATCTTTTTCTACTGCCATAAGTGCAAGCAGTATGAACCCAAGACGAGCGCGCACTTCCGCAATCAACGGCGTCGCTTCGCCCGGCGACGCAAGGCGGAGCGCGAGGAAACAACCGCGAATGGTAGCTCCAACTGAATCGGCTTGCTGGCGTCGCTCTGACGGGCCGCTGAAAGCGCCCGCCAGTTGCCGCGCTTCAGCATCCTGCTATCGCCGCCTCGAAAATTTCTTCGTTGTGGCGGTTGTTGTAGCGGAACACGAACTCGTTGATGTAGAGCGGCAAGGGGGCAAGGGGGATTTTCTGAACATCTGACCAAGTCCCCCTCATTTTTCAAAAGGGGGAAGTCGAGTGCGGACCAACGCGGCGAGCCAGATCCTCGGTCATTGCGAGCCCTGCAAGGGCGAAGCAACCTTGATGCGCGAGCAGCCGCCCTCACTGCGGCGAGATTGCTTCGTCGCTCCGCTCCTCGCAATGACGACTTCCAATGCACTCAGGGTTTGGTTCAACCCGAGAAACCACCGTCCCCCCGCGCTGGTGTCGCGCCACCGGTCACGCTATGGAGCCGGCGATTTGCGGAGGGGTGTATGGTGAAGAAGCTCCTACTCGGGCTGTTGACGATGATCGTGCTGGCGATCGTCGTAGTGGGGGTCATCCTCACCCGCGCGCACCTGGCGATTCGGCGCGAGCGCGCGCCGCTGCCAACCGACGAAGCGATCGTGGCGGCGAGCGTCGCGAGCGACGACTTCCCCGTGCGTCTCACCTGGATCAACACCGCCAGCCAGCCCATGCCGCGCTCGGTGGTGCTCGAACCCACGCGCGACCCACGCCCCAACGATGCGTATGTGATGAGCCATCCGGCGTTCGTGCTCGAATGGACCGACGGCCGCCTGCTGCTTGTCGATGTCGGCATGAACCGCGAAGGTGCCATCGCGTTCGGCAAGCCGATCGAACTGCTCAGCGGCGGCCAGGCGCTTCAACCATTGGCAGCGACCGCCGAGCGACTCGGCAACAAGGCGTCACGCGTGCAAGGCGCCATTTTCACGCATCTTCACCTCGACCACGTCGGTGGCGTCGCCGACCTCTGCCGCGCCGTGAAGCATCCGGTGCATGTTTTCCAAACCGAAGCACAAGCGGAACGAACGAACCACACCACCAGTGCTGGCCTAGCACTGTTGAAGCAGCAACAGAGCTGCGTGGAGGTGACGCGGCTCGGCGGATCGCCGCTGCTACCGGTTGCGGGTTTTCCCGGCGTGTTCGTCATCGCGGCCGGCGGACATACACCGGGCAGTCAACTCGTCATCGCCTTCGTCAAGACTGCCGACGGCGTGCGCCGCTATCTCTTCACCGGCGACATCGTCAACAACATCGACGGCGTCTCGTACGACATCCCGAAGCCGTATCTCTATCGCCTGCTGCTGGTACCCGAAGACGACGTGCGCCAAGCCCAGCTGCGCACGTTCTTGCGCCGCCAGCGCGATCAAAACAACTTCACCCTGTTGGTCTCGCACGATCAGCGCCAACTCGAACAGAGCGGCGTCCCGGCGTGGTGAGGGCGACATGGCAACGCTTTAGTACCGTCCGCCCCGATCGTGATAGAGGTTGCTTCTGTTGCTGTTGATGCCCCTAATCTTCGACCACCGCGCGATGGAGATCGCACAGAGTCGGCCGGATCTAAGTCGGCTGCGACGAGTCCCAACATTCGCTCGCTGTGAGGTCAAGCTCAGGAGCCTTCCATGAGCGCGGAACCGCCCTCGATCGTAGGTGCGCATCCCTTGCTGATTCAAGCGTTAGATCTCGCCAAGCGCGCCGCGCAGGTCGAGTCACCGATCCTCATCACTGGTGAGCCTGGCACAGGCAAGAGCCTCGTCGCACGCTCCATTCACGCGCGCAGCCCTCGATTCGGAAGTGTTTTCGTCTCCGTTGGTTGCAGTTCAGTGACCCCTGAGCTGTTCGAGCAGAGGCTCAATGAGGCGCGTGGGGGCACGTTGTTTCTCAGTCATGTCTCTGAGCTCACCCTACAACCGCAGGCACGGTTGAGCGCCTACCTGAGCGAGAGGGACGCCGGCGGCGCCGCCGCGCCGCAGACCGCCACTCGCCTCATTGCCGCTGCCGATCAAGATCTCGCGCTCCAAGTCAAGAACGGGCTGTTTCGAAAAGATCTTTACTATCGCCTTGCAGTGCTTCAACTGAGTCTCCCACCTCTGCGCGAGCGACGGTCAGACATCCCGGCCCTAGCAAAGTACTTCCTCGACCTGCCTTCACGAGCCAAGCCTGGAGTGATCCCGCAACTGACTGACGAAGCGCTGACATTCATGTGGCAATACGACTGGCCAGGGAACGTTCGTGAGTTGGCGAACGTCATCGACCAAATGACTACCTCCAGCTCAAGCGCCAGTCTCGGGATCGAGGCGCTTCCGACCGCGATTCGTCGCCTCGACCTTCAGCGGATCGCGCCTGAAGTGGCAATCGATCCGAAGGGGATGGACCTCGATCGCGTCGTTCAAGATTTTGAGGACCGCTTGATCGACGAGGCATTGAAAAGAACGAGGGGAAACAAGCAAGCCGCGGCTCACATGCTTGGCCTCAAGCGTACGACCTTGGTCGCGAAGCTGCGTCGCCGCGAGATTTGATGACGAGCGTCGACAAGCACAACGGCGACGGTTTCTGCCGCGTGGCCATCCAACCCAGCCCCCGCCCGGTGTTCATCAAAGAGGGCGACGAAGAGCATCTCTACATCCGCAGCGGCAACTCCACCCGCCGCCTGACCAGCAAGGAAACCGTCGACTACTGCAAGACCCGGTGGAGGCCGGCATGAAGGCGCTTCGCTACAGCGTCATCCACGACGAGGACGACGAAATTCGTGGCTTCGCCGCTCAACGCAAGCACACGCACTTAGTTTGTGAGAACGCACTCCGGGGCCGGCCCTGGAATCGATCGCGATCAACCGAGGGTCAACCCCATCTGTCGGGCAACGCTGCTTCCCATGCGCGCACGAGCGCGTCGACTGCCTTGTTAATTTCAGCTTCAGTGGTAGCGCGAAGCACCGCGTCGAATTCGGGTGATAGGCTCGAATCGAGAATGTGCGCCGTGTCCGACGGAATGCCCTGCTCACTTTCCCAAATCTCTTGGTCCAAGTGCCAGAGGATGTCGGTGACGACGTAGCGATAGATTGGATACTTGGCGAGTCGGCGGTCGAGCTCAACCCGCAACCGCTTGATGTGTTGGGGCAGGCGTGTCCGCATGAGTCTCATGCCAACGGGCTTCGAGATTTGCACGCGTGAAGACCGCGCGAACCGGAACGTTTGGACCTACAGCGCGCCGAATCTTTTCTATCCCGTCGTCTTCCTGACGGTCTACCAACACCACCACGGCAACGATTTGAAGCTTCTCTTCGTGACATTTTCGGATCGCATCGATCGTGGAGCCACCGGTGGTCACGACGTCATCAACGACGGCAACACGGCTTCCAGCCTTCGCGCAGCCTTCGATCCATTTGCACAGCCCATGCTCCTTCGCTTCCTTGCGAACTGAGAACATGTCGACGTGCCGGCGAGTGGACTGAGAAAAAAATACGACGGCATTGGCGATTGGATCAGCCCCCATCGTAAGTCCGCCTACCGCCTGGACTCCGGCGGGGAGAAGCTGGAGCACTGCTTCGCCAACAAGCGGCATGGCCTCGCCACGCATCGTGGTCATCTTGCAGTCGATGTAGAAGTTGCTCAACTTCCCGGAGGCGAGACGAAACGAAGGCGTGTCCGAATGCCGATATGAGTGAGTGATAAGCAGATCGAGCAACTTTCTCCCCGCCATAGCCCCCTCCTCGCCCTTCGTTGCCACAACTGGTTGGATTCCACTCTGTCCCACGATACCACCGGTTGCGGTCGCTCTACGTCTTGCGGCTTTTTTTGTCAACCAAAAGTCTGCCCATATGATTTGGTTGCGGCGAATACCGGCTCGATAAATCTAGCGTATGGGCGGGATCTACTCCAGCGGTTTTGCGGTGAGGGGCAATTGACGCGATCCGGGCCGTGACCCTCGGGCAACGTCACGGCGCTTGCGGCCCAGCCGTATCACCTTCGGCTGCCAACGAGGGCCGCTGACGTCTCAACCTACTCGAATCAGCTCCGCGCGTAGTGTAGCGTCGCGGCCATCACGGTAAGAAAGGGAGACGTACGATGGCGACGACACATCCGATTCGCTTTGGGATTCAGACCGGCCAACAAGGCATCGAGTGGGGGCAGATGCTCGAGCTGTGGCAGAAGGCCGATGCCTTGGGCTACGATTCGTTGTGGAACTTCGATCACTTCTATCCGATCTTCGTCGACCCCGAAGGCCCATGCTTCGAAGGCTGGACGACGCTGAGCGCGTTGGCGCGGGCGACCAAACGCGCCCGCATCGGTCATCTGGTGAACGGCAACACCTATCGCCACCCGTGCGTGACCGCGAAGATGGCCGCGACGCTCGATCACATCAGCGGCGGCCGCCTCAACTTCGGCATCGGCGCCGGCTGGTTCGAGCTCGAACATCAGAACTTCGGCATCGATTTCAAGACCGTGCCCGGCCGCCTCGCCGCGCTCGACGAAGCCTGCCAAATCATCCGCGGCATGTTCACGCAGCCGAAGACCACGGTGCACGGCAAGCACTACACGGTCACCGATGCGATGTGTCTGCCCAAACCGCTGCAGCAGCCGCACCCGCCGATCATGATCGGCGGTACCGGCCAGAAGGTGTTGCTGAAGATCGTTGCCAAGTACGCTGACATGTGGAACGCCAGCGGCAGCACCGAAACGATGAAGACGCTGATCGACGTAATCAAGCGGCATGGTGACACGGTGAAGCGCGACACCGATCGGATCGAGAAAACCGCGATGATCCCGCTCTGCTACAACGCGGCGCCACCGCGCCAAGAATTCATGTGCAGCCTGATCGCCAACATGCGGCAAACCACGCCGGAAGCGGCGCGCAAGCAAATCATGATCGGCGACAAGGGCGAGTGCCTCGACACCATCGAACGCTATCGCGCGGTGGGGGTCACCCACTTCATCTTCATGGTGTTCGCGCCGTACTTCATGGACGAGATCCAGGGATTCGCCGAAGACGTGATGCCGGCCGCGCGCCGGCTGTAGTAGTTGCTCGTCGTTGTGGGGGCGGGTCGCAAACCCGCCCCTTCCTTCACAACCCGCTACTGGGTTGGTACCGGACAATTCCCCAGCGCCGCGTTCACCGCGGTGATCAGTTCTTCGACCGTCACGTCGCCGCTGTGGTCGGCGTCAAACGACGGGCAACTCGTGAGCGGCGCGGTGCCGAGCGCGATGTTCACGCCGATGATGAGTTCTTCGACGGTGACGGTGTTGCTCAGGTCGCAGTCGCCGACACAGGTGATCGGGGTCGCGGTGGCGCTCGGTGTTGGTGTCGACGTCTCGGTTGCCGTCGCGCTTACCGTGGCGGTGGCGCTCGGCGTGGTGGTGTCGGTGGGTAGCGAGGTGGCCGATCCGGTAGGCGTGGCGGTCGCGGTGCGCGTGGGTGGCAGCGTTGGTGTGCGCGTGATGGTCGCGGTGATGGTCACTGTCGGCGTCAGCGTTGCGGTTTCGGTATGAGTGATCGTCGGCGTCGGCGTCGGCGTGTCCGTGGTGGTCAAGGTTGGCGTCTGAGTTACGGTCGGGGTCTTCGTCGGCGTTTCCGTGCGCGTGCTGGTGGCTGTGTGCGTGAACGTCGGTGTGCGCGTCGGCCGCACGGTGGCGGTGTCGGTGGGTGTTGGGGTCTCGGTCGCGGTTGCGGTCGGCGGCAGCGTTGGTGATTCGGTTGGGGTGAGGGATGGCGTGCGCGTGCGCGTCGGGACGTGGGTAAACGTTGCCGTGGGGGTAGGCTGGCGCGTCACCGTGAAGGTGCGTGTGCGCGTCGGGCGCCGCGTGCGGGTCGCCGTGCGGGTCGGCGAATCGGCTGGAGTCGGCGTCTCGGTCTCGCTCGGCGTGGCGGTATTGCTGGGCGTGATGGTGGCGCTGGCGGTCGCGGTGCGCGTTGGTCGAAGAGTCGGGGTGAATGTCCCGGTGGGTGACGAAGTGACGGTGGCGGTCGGCGTGCGCGACGGCCGCGGTGTGCGCGTGACGGTTACCGTCGCCGTCAGTGTCGGCGACGGCGTGATCGACGGGGTGGCGGTGATCGTCTGCGTGACGGTTGGACGGTGCGTGAATGTCGCCGTGCGCGTCGGCCGCTGCGTGTGCGTCACGCTGACAGTCGGCGTCTTTGTCGGCGTCCGGGTCGGGCCGGTCGGAGTTGTGCTCGGGGTCAGCGTAGCGCTGGGCGACTGGGTGATCGTCCTGGTGAGAGTCGGTTTTGGCGTATTCGTGTGGGTCTTGGTGAAATCGGGTGTTCCAGTTGGTGGTGTGTTCGTTGGAGTTCTCGTGACGGTCACGGTCGGCGATATTGTCTTGGTCACGGTCTGCGCTTGCGCCGAGACGGCTATCGCGATCAGCGCACCGGCAAAGGCCGCGCTGCACATGATTCTGACTCGTTTTGCTCGCGTGAACACTGCCATGCGTCGCTCGGAGAGTGGCTTCAATATCACGCGTTCGGCAGCCCCGCTACGAGATTTTCTAGGGGCCTGTGTGTCGATGCCACGAAGTTCTGCGATGAAGACGGCTCTCAGTCCGCGAGCGGCAAGCCACGGTAAGCGCGATCGAGCGCCTCGACCGGGTGACGCACGGTGATGTGGCGACCGCGCTGTGCCAGCCCGGATTGAATCTGCAGGATGCAGCCGGGGTTGGCGGCGACGACCACAGCGGCGCCGGTGTCTTCGATGTGACCGATCTTACGGGATTGCAGCCGCGCCGCCATCGCCGGTTCGGTGAGGTTGAAGCTGCCGGCGCTGCCGCAGCACAGCTCGGACTCGGGTAGCTCGATCAACTCGACGCCGGGAATCGCGCGCAGCAGCGCGCGCGGTTGTTCGCGCACCTGTTGTCCGTGGGCGAGATGGCAGGCGTCGTGGTAAGTCACGCGCACCGGCGGCACCGCCGGCGGCGGATCGATCGACACGGTCGCAAGCCATTCGCTGATGTCACGGACATTGGCGCTGAAGCGTCGCGCGCGTTCCGCATACACCGGATCGTCTCGAAGCAGTTCGCCGTATTGCCGCAGCATGGCGCCGCAACCGGCGGCGTTGACGATGATCGCGTCGAGATCCTCCGCAAACGTGTCGATGGTGCGGCGCGCGAAATCGAGCGCCGCCGCGCGCGAACCGTTGTGCAGTGAGAGCGCGCCGCAGCACCGCTGCGTCGCCGGCGCGATGACCGTGCAGCCGTTGTGGGCGAGCACGCGCGCGCTCGCGTGATTGGTCTCACCGAACAGCACCGACGCTACGCAGCCGGTGAGCAAGCCGACGCGCGCGCGTTCCGTGCCTTGCGCCGGGGTGAGCGGCGATAGCCGTGGCGCGGCCTCAGCGGCGGGCAGCAAGGCAGCGGCCGGCATCAACTGCGTGATCGCCGGCCACAGCCCAAGTCTCCGCGCCCAGCGCACCGGTGCGAGCAGCAGGCGCAGGCGCCGTGCGTGCGGAAAGATCCATTCGATCGCGCGCCGGCGCAGGCGATCGCTCACGCCGCGGCGGTGATGCGCTTCGACGAACGAGCGCGCCCCTTCGATCAGCTCGCCGTAGTGAACGCCCGATGGACACGCGGTCTCGCACGCGCGGCAGCCGAGGCAGAGGTCGAGGTGATGGACGACATCCCGCGTCAGCGCGAGCGTGCCGTCGCTGAGTGCGCGCATCAGATGAATGCGCCCGCGCGGCGAATCCATCTCGGTGCCCAACTCGATGTAGGTTGGGCAGGCGTTGAGACACAACCCGCAATGCACGCAGTCGAGGAAGCGCTCGTAGGGGACGAACGGCTTGGGCTTGCTCATATCCCGCCCACGAACCGTCCCGGGCTCAACGTACCGCGCGGATCGAGTTGCCGCTTGATGCCCTCCATCAGCGTCAGCGCGGCCGTGCGGTAACCGAACGGTTCGACCTGCCCGTGTAAGCCGACCGGCAACGAATCGAACACGACCCAACCCCCACGCGCCCGCACTGCGATGCGCAGCCACTCGATGAACAACAAGGCCTGCCCCTCGTCGCCGCGCAGATGCAGGCGGGCGACGCCGTTGCCGGCGTGCGTCACCACAGCGGCCTCGAGTCCGCGCGCGACCGCTTCCGGTGTCAGGCGCGGCAGCAAGCCGGCCAACTCGGTTGGCAGCAAGCTGATGCGCGCGGTCAGCGTCGCCGCTGCCTGGCGCGGGAACTCGCGCAGCCAGTGCGTAAGCTGCGCCGCCTCGCGATCGTCGCATACGCGTGCGGAGCGCCCGCAGTAGTCGACGATGACCGTTTGCTGCGCGTCCAATTCTTCCGCGATGCCGCCGAGAGCGAGCGCGATCCCCCCACTGGTCTGCCCGCACGCCGCCGCCGCCGTGGTGTTCAAGACTTCGACGAATAGCGGCGCCAGCTTCGCATCGAGCAGCGTCAGCGCCAGCTCGGCGGCGTCTTGATCATCGTACGTGGTGATCCACAGCACGCGAGTCTGCTCGGGACACGGACGAATCTTGAACGTGGCCTCGACGATCACGCCGAGAGTGCCGAACGATCCGGCGAACAGCTTGCCGAGGTCGTAGCCGGCGACGTTCTTGACGACGCGTCCGCCGGCTTTCGCAATCGAGCCGTCGGCGAGCACGACGGTGATGCCGATCAGCAGGTCCCGCACCTTACCTTGCGACAAGCGCAGCGGCCCGTTGAGATCGGCGGCAATGAGTCCACCGATGGTAACCTGCTCGGCCAACGGCGGATCGAGTGGCAACCACTGTCGTGCTTGCGCCAGCGCCGTGTTCAACGCGCCGAGGGTGACGCCGGCCTCGACCGTAACCGTCATGTCGGCGGCTTCATGCGCGACGATGCGCGCCAGACGCTGCAGCGACAACGCGATGTCATATTGCGCCGGCGGCGCGCCGACGCGCAGGTGCGTGGCATTGCCGACCGGTATGACGGCCCAATCGCGCTTGGTGGCGAACGCGAGTAATTCGCCGACCTGCTCGATCTGCAACGGCCGGACCACGCACGCGGGCGCGCCGCCCGCGATCGTGAACGCCGCGGTATCGTCGCTGACCGCATCGGCGCCGAAGCGCGCGCGCAGAGCGGCGATCAGTTCGCGCGCGTGATCGGATGTCGGCACGGGGTCCGGCTCCATCACATCGCGGCGCGACGCATCGGGCGCGTGGTTTCCACGCACACGCCGGGGGTGGGAAAGATCTTGCCTGGGTTGCTGCGCAGGGTGGGATCGAACACTTTTCGAAGCTGCTGCATCACCAGCAAGTCGGTCGGACTGAAGATCAGCGGCATCTGCTGGATCTTCTCAACGCCGATGCCGTGTTCACCGGTGACGCTGCCACCAAGTGCCACACACGCTTCGAGGATCTCGCGGCCGGCGGCGAGCACGCGCTCGACCTCATCGGCGTTACGTTCGTCATAGAGCAGGATCGGATGAATGTTGCCGTCGCCGGCGTGGAAGACGTTGGCGATGCGCAACCGATAGTGCACGCCGATGCGGGTGATCGCTCGCAGGATGTCGGGCAGCTTGGTGCGCGGCACGACGCCGTCTTGCGTGCAGTAACTCGGCGCCAGGCGCCCGACCGCGCCAAAGGCCCGTTTGCGACTCTTCCACAGCGCGGCGCGCTCGGCCTCGTCTTTCGCCACCTTCACTTCGCGGGAGTGATTGGCGCGGCAGATCTCCACGACCTGCTGGGCCTGCCGCTCCAGGCCGGCCGCAAGCCCGTCGAGTTCGATGATGAGCACTGCGCCCGCGTCGGTGGGAAAGCCGAAGTGGTACGCCGCCTCGATGGCTTCGACGATCAGCCGGTCCATCATTTCGAGCGCGGCCGGCACGATGCCGGCGGCGATGATGCCGGAGACCGTTTGCGTTGCGTCGTTCACCGATTCGAACACCGCCAGCAGTGTCTTCCACGACTCCGGTTGGCGCGACAGACGCAACGTGGCCTGGGTGACGATGCCAAACGTGCCCTCGCTGCCGACGGTAAGGCCGACGAGGTCGTAGCCGGGCACGTCTTCGACTGCGCCGCCGAGCTGTACAATTTCACCGCTCGGCAACACCAGTTCGAGCCCGAGCACGTGATTGGTGGTGACGCCGTACTTCAGCGTATGCGGGCCGCCGGAATTTTCGGCGACGTTGCCACCGATGGTGCACGCCTGTTGGCTCGATGGATCGGGGGCGTAGTACAAGCCGCGGCTCTTCACTTCGTTGGTGACCGCGAGATTGGCGACGCCGGCTTCGACGGTGGCGCGACGGTTGGCGAAGTCGATGGCGACGATCCGCTTCATCCGGCTGGTGCAGACCATCACCGGCGCGTCAATCGGCAGGCAGCCGCCGCTCAGACCGGTGCCGGCGCCACGCGGAACAAACGCGATACGCTCGCTGTGCAACACCGTGAGAATGGCGGCGACTTCGGCGGTCGACTTCGGCAACACGACCACCTGCGGCGTGCTCCTTTCCAGCGTGTAGCCGTCGCACTCGTACACGCGCAGCTCACTGTCGCGCGCGATCACCCCGTCGGCGCCGACGATGTCGCGCAACTGTTCGATCACTCCGGCTGACAGCATGCTTTGACACGCTTACCCACCCCCCGATAAAAGCTCAAGCGCAGCTCGGAGGATCATGAAGACTTACGCGTCACCGCCATTGCGGACCTTACTCGGTCCCGGACCCAGCATGGTGCATCCGCGAGTGCTGCGCGCGCTCAGCATGCCGCTGGTCGGCCACCTCGATCCGGCGTTCCTCGACATCATGGAGGAGAGCAAGCGACTGCTGCGTGCCGTGTTTCAAACTCAGAACGAGCTGACGATTCCCATCTCCGGTACCGGCAGCGCCGGAATGGAAGCGTGCCTGGTGAATCTGATCGAGCCAGGCGACGAAGTGATCGTCGGGGTCAACGGCGTTTTCGGCACACGCATGACCGACATCGTCGGACGTTGCGGCGGCACCGTGGTGAAGGTCGAGGCGCCGTGGGGGCGCATCATCGATCCGGCGGACATTGCGGCCGCGCTCAAGCGCAGCAAGGCGCCCAAGCTGGTGGTCGTGGTGCACGCCGAGACCTCGACCGGCGCGTGGCAGCCGCTCGATGACATCAGTACGCTGACCCACGCAGCCGGCGCGTTGTTCGCCGTCGACGCGGTCACTTCGCTCGGCGGCTGCCCGGTGCGTCTCGACGAGTGGAGCGTCGACGCTTGCTACAGCGGCACGCAGAAGTGTTTGAGCTGTCCGCCCGGCCTGTCGCCGATTTCGTTCAGCCCACGCGCGCTCGACGCGCTCAAGCGCCGCAAGACCAAGGTGCAGAGTTGGTACCTCGACCTGACCATGATCGCGCAGTACTGGGGCGAGGAGCGCGTCTACCATCACACCGCACCGATCTCGATGAACTACGCGTTGCTCGAAGCGCTGCGACTGGTCGATGAGGAAGGCCTCGAAGCGCGCTGGCGCCGGCACGAACGCAATCACCGCGCGCTCAAGGCGGGCCTGGCGGCGATTGGCATCGAGTTGGCGTCGCAAGAGGGGCATCAACTGTGGATGCTCAACAGCGTGCGCATCCCTGATGGAGTGGACGACGCGGCGGTGCGGCGCGCGCTGCTCGATGAGTTCAGCATCGAGATCGGCGGCGGGCTGGGCGCGTTGAAAGGCAAGACCTGGCGCATCGGTCTGATGGGCGAATCGAGCACCGCCGCCAACGTCCTCACGGTGCTCAGCGCGCTCGAGCAATTGCTGCCGCGGCACGGCTACCGCGTAACGGCCGGCGCGGCGGTGGCGGCGGCGAGCGGCGTGTACGCGAAGCCGTGACCCACTTCCGCTCGCAGTTAGTCTCCTTCGGACTCTCACTCGGACTGTTGCTGCCGCAGTGCACGTTGGTCGAGCACGTGGCGTCGCAAAAATCGGCGGCGCTGCGCCCGCTGTCGCGCGACGAGTGCCGCACTGAGTTGATTGATCAGGCCGATCTCTCGACCGTGCCGCGAGCGGCCGAACAGAGTCTGGAGTACTACCGGCGGCTGCCGGAAGATCGCGCGCTACCGCTGCTCGATCGCACCGTCAGCGTGCGCGGGCTGCGCAGCGTCATCGAGTCGCTGTTCGCTCAGCCGCTCAAGCCAGGCGACGTCGCGGCACTGTGCGACCGCTTTGTACTGACCAAGGCGACGCCGTCGCAGCCGCTGTTGGTCACCGGTTACTACGAACCCGAGTTGGAAGCGCGGCGGCGGCGCGGCGGACGCTTTCGCTATCCGTTGTACGCATTGCCCGACGATCTGGTGGAGGTCGAGCTATCCACGTTCTGCCCGACGTGTGGAGACAAACGCGGGGTCGGTCGCGTGCGCGACGGGCAGTTGGTGCCGTACTGCAGCCGCGCCGAGATCGACGCCGGTGCCATCGACGGCCACGCGGCAGTGATCGCGTGGCTCGATGATCCGGTCGAAGTTTTCGTTCTACATTTGCAGGGATCGGCGCTGCTGCACTTCGACGACGGAGTCCATGTCCACATCAGCGTCAACGGCTCCAATGGCCGGCCGTACACCAGCATTAGCCGCGCGTTAGTCGACGCTGGCAAGTTGTCGGCCGAGCACGTGTCGCTGGCATCGCTCAAGGACTATCTGCGCGCGCACGCCGACGAGCGCGACGCGCTGGTGCAGCGCAACGAGCGCTACATATTCTTTCGCACCGTGCCGGCGGGGCCGGTCGGCAGCCTGGCGGTGCCGTTGACCGCGGGGCGATCGCTCGCCGCCGATGCGCACATCTATCCGACGGGCGCGCTGGTCCTGTTGAAGACCGCGAGTGAAGGTGGCGCGGCAGGGCTATCGCGGCTCGCCTTCGTGCAAGACACGGGCGCCACCATCACGGGCGATCACCGCCTCGACGTATTCTGGGGCACGGGCGATACCGCCGCCGCAATCGCCAGCGGAATGCGCGCACCGGGGGAGTTGTATTTTCTGCTGCCGCGGTAACACAGTGCCCGGCTGTCTGTCTTACGAAGGATCACCGTTCGGAAGATTTCGTACTTCAGACCGAACGCTGCCGAAGTCGGGTCGGTCGCCAGGGGCCTCAGTGAGGGTTGCCGACGTTGATCCCGAGGCTCCCAGTCATGGCTTTCACGGAGGCTGGAGGCTGGCCGAGGAGGTCGCTGGCGTTGGGGCCTTGCGCGATGCCGCCCGCGCCGTTGTTCGCCAAGCCGATCGGCTCTGGACCAGCGGCAAGGACGGGGCCGCGATCCGGCTGTGGTACACCCGCCCCTGCAACGATTTGATGACCAGTGCTCAAACCGGCCGCACCGATGCTGATGAAATCGGTGCCCTGCAAGTATCGTTTGAAGGTCTTGTCATCCAATTTCTCAGGCTCGCTCGGCAGTCCGCCGGCCGGAACGTTGGTCGCCTCACTTGCCGTGATCAATACGCCGGGCCCGGTAGGGTCCGCCGCGCTGTGGACGGAGACGGCCCCAGTGATCCCGATGACCTCGGTCAAGTCAGTTTCGGGATCGTAAGTCATCAGAAACTCGGTGCCGCGGACCCCGGCTACGGCAGTCGAGGACTTGACTTCGAATCTCGTGCCCAGCCGGCCATAGTAGGAGTTGACCAGCGCGTGCACCTTGCCCTGGAGGAGACCGAACGCCGAATCCGCCTCACCCTCCTTCGAGTTGAAAACCTGTCGGTCGACGGTCAGGTGCGAATCATCGCTCAGGATGATCACACTGTCGTCCTGGAAGACGACTTTGAGGTGGCCTGGCCGGCCGGTGCGAAGCTCGTCCTTCTCCTGGATCGGTGCGCCGACGGTCGCGGGTGTCCATTCCTCATCCCGACCGATCTCGGCGCTGCCTTCCATCGCGGCCACCGTACCGATCTCTGTGGCCGCTGCCGGCAGAGCAATAGCGATGAGTAGCGTGAAGGTCGCGAGAAGTCTGACCCGTCGCATTCTGCGTATTTCAAGATGACCCATGGGCTAATACCTCCCCTCGATGCCGAGTGACACGATCTGGCGATCGTATTCGTAAGACGGATTGTTGGAGCCGTTGAAGTCCGCCAAGAACGCGGCTGTCAAAGCCACGTGCTCCCACAGCTCGCGACGCGCGGCCAGAATGACCACGTGCTCGTTATCGCGGCGCCGGTTACCCGATGGGGTAAACATCCCGCTTTCTTCTGCGTACACCTCGTGACGGAACGAATACGTCAGCACCGTTGTCACGTCAGCCGGCAACGGTAGGCCGACCCCCACGTTCACTTCGTCGCCGTGGTAGCCGAAGCTTTCAGCGGCCGCCTCGGTGAACTCGCCTTCTTGTACCAGGCGTTGGCTGATCACTGGATCGTCCCGATCAAATTGGTATCCGAGCGACAGGTATCGGTTGCTGGATCCAAAGTACATGTACTGTTGCACAGCCACTGCGTAATGAAAAGCATCCAGGACGCTGTAGGCGCGCTGCTTGTAGTCCCGACGGATGACGTCGAACGACAGATCGGTTCGGCCAAAGTTTCCCAATGGGACGGACAGCCAGGGAACAGCCGTCGCCTGCTGCAGAAAGCTCTGGCTGCCGAGGAGATAGTAGTCGTAACGGCCCAGCAGACCGAGCCGTACGCCGGCGATCTCGCCCGCAAGTTGCAAGCTCGGGCCATCGTCCTGCAAGTCGAACTCGTGCAGGTTGAAGTGCACACTCTGAAAGAAGTCGTAGCCCACGGACAGGGTCACGTCGTCGGTCTGCCAGGGCACCGCCGTTCCACCAACGGTGAAGACCGTCAGGCCGTCGTCTTGGTGGCTGACGCCGAGGATATCCTCAGCCGTACCGGAGTTCCCGGACGGCGCGAGGATGACATTGCTATCGTACTGCAATCCGATGCCGCCATAGAGCCCATAGCGACGACGTTCGCGCTGGCCGAGCGCGCTCAAGAATGCCGCCGCCTCATGACCGACTGCGGAATCCCGATCCGTGGCGACGACGTAGGAGAAGCTCTCCCTCGCCGCCGACCAGTTGCCAGTCTGATAGTCGACGACTCCTAGGTAATATGTGGCGGCTAAGTGTTCCTTGGGACTCTCGGCAGCGCGTTGAAAATTTTGTCGGGCCTCCTGCATTTGTCTCAAACGGAGCTGCGCGAGTCCGAGGAAGAGTGAAGCCCGGGTGTTGAGTTCATGGTCGGCTTGCGCCTGCTCGAGCCAGGGAAGCGCGTCGCGATATTGCTGCGTCTCGATTAGGGCGACGCCGAGATCGAGCGCCGCTAGATGAAGGTCGGGCTTGGCCGCCAGAACGACGCGCAGGTCGGCAATGGCGCCTTCGTTGTCGTGCAAGCGCGACCGAGCGACGGCGCGGTAGTAGCGCGCATAGACGTCGGCCTCATCGTCGGCAACCGCCTGGTCGAGGAGCGCCAGTGCTTCGGAGTAGTGTGCCGCATTCAATTCGACCAGACCGCGCGAGGTCAGGAGCTGCGATCGCTCAGTGGCGAGCGCAAGCTGCGATGTCAGGAGCGCTCCCACGAGAGCAATGGCGGTAAACCGGTTCGCCATCGCTCTCACATTCCGGCGGACGGCGGCATGTGCGTCACGCAAATCTGGACACTGTCCACTCGAGCGGTCCGGCTGCTGATCCCGCCAATTTGCTGAGCCGAAAGCGCGGCACCAAAGGTGGCGGCGTTGACATTGACGTCGGTCCAGACCAGCCCCCATAGGTCCGTGGCCGTTCCGTAGGTCTTTGATGTATCGGTCGTTGGCCAAACGGTGGCATCCGCATTGTTATTGCCTTGGACCGTCCCTCCCTTCACGAGGCGCACCGACTCGTCAAAGACGCGGAGACGGCGGAGCGTAATCTCGTTCACGATCCACGTGACCTGGATACCTAAGATCACATCTCCGCTCGGGATGCTGAAGCCGAAATTGGTGCACTTGAGGTATTGCGTGTTTTGCGAAGCGCTGAGCGCCGATGTCCCATAGACGGCGTTCGTGGTCGCGGCGTTGCCAGGATTCGCCCACGCGATGTTGCCCACACCGCCGGGGACCGAGTTGTCATTGACACAGTTCGCAGCGACCGGCGTTCTGCAATCCGCAACCGGGAGCGGGGTGCTCGTCGGCGTCGGTGTCCGCGTCGGGGTGCCCGTCGGCGTCGGCGTGCTGGTCGGCGTCGCCGTCGGGGTATTCGTTGGGGTCCGCGTCGGGGTGTTCGTCGGCGTCCGCGTGGGCGTGCTGGTCGGTGTTGCCGTCGGCGTGTTCGTGTTCGTCGGCGTGCTGGTTGGTGTCGCAGTCGCGGTCCGCGTCGGCGTCGCCGTCGGCGTACTCGTCGGGGTGGCCGTTGGCGTAGCAGTCGGCGTGGCTGTCGCAGTCTGAGTGGGCGTCGCGGTTGCGGTGCTCGTCGGCGTGCTGGTCGGTGTTGCCGTTGGCGTAGCGGTCGGGGTCGCCGTTGGTGTTGCTGTCGGGGTGTGAGTCGGCGTGTGAGTGGGCGTCGCCGTCGGGGTGGCCGTCGGCGTCTGCGTCGCGGTGTTGGTCGGAGTCGATGTTGGTGTGGCCGTTGGGGTCAGCGTCGGCGTGCGAGTTGGAGTCGACGTTGGCGTCAGTGTCGGGGTGTGAGTGGGCGTCGTGGTTGGCGTATCGGTCGGGGTCGCCGTTGGTGTTGCTGTCGGCGTGTGAGTCGGCGTGGCGGTGGGCGTATCCGTTGGCGTGGCGGTCGGCGTCAGCGTCGGCGTGTGAGTTGGTGTGCTCGTCGGGGTCGCCGTCGGTGTGTCAGTGGGCGTCGTTGTTGGCGTATCGGTCGGGGTCGCCGTTGGTGTTGCTGTCGGCGTGTGAGTCGGCGTGGCGGTGGGCGTATCCGTTGGCGTGGCGGTCGGCGTCAGCGTCGGCGTGTGAGTCGGTGTGCTCGTTGGAGTCGCCGTGGGTGTGTCGGTGGGCGTCGCGGTTGGCGTATCGGTCGGGGTCGCTGTTGGTGTTGACGTCGGGGTCAACGTCGGGGTGTGAGTTGGTGTGCTCGTTGGGGTCGCCGTCGGTGTGTCAGTGGGCGTCGCGGTTGGCGTATCGGTCGGGGTCGCCGTTGGTGTTGCTGTCGGCGTGTGAGTCGGCGTTGCGGTGGGTGTATCCGTTGGCGTTGCACTTGGGGTGTCGGTCGGCGTTGAAGTCGGGGTGGCCGTCGGCGTCTGCGTCGCGGTGTTGGTCGGAGTCGATGTTGGTGTGGTCGTTGGGGTCGACGTCGGCGTGCGAGTTGGTGTCGCCGTCGGCGTGTGAGTGGGCGTCGCCGTCGGGGTGTGAGTGGGCGTCGCCGTCGGGGTGGCCGTCGGCGTCAGCGTCGCGGTGTTGGTCGGAGTCGATGTTGGTGTGGCCGTTGGGGTCAGCGTCGGCGTGCGAGTTGGTGTCGCCGTCGGCGTCAGTGTCGGGGTGTGAGTGGCCGTCGATGTTGGTGTGGCCGTTGGGGTCGACGTCGGGGTGCGAGTTGGAGTCGACGTCGGGGTGGCCGTCGGGGTCAGCGTCGGCGTGTGAGTCGGCGTCGACGTCGGTGTGACCGTCGGGGTCAATGTCGGGGTACGAGTCGGCGTCGACGTTGGCGTGGCCGTCAGCGTCAACGTCGGGGTGTTGGTCGGAGTCGAAGTGGGCGTAGCCGTCGGGGTCAATGTCGGAGTGCGAGTCGACGTCGAGGTTGGCGTGGCCGTTGGCGTCAGCGTCGCGGTGTGAGTGGGCGTCGATGTTGGTGTGGCCGTTGGGGTCGCCGTCTGGGTGCGAGTTGGAGTCAACGTTGGTGTGGCCGTCGGCGTCTGCGTCGGGGTGTGAGTGGGGGTCGAGGTTGGCGTGGCGGTCGGGGTCAGTGTCGGCGTGTGAGTTGGGGTCGACGTTGGCGTGTGAGTCGGCGTCGCGGTTGCGGTGGCGGTCGGGGTCAGCGTTGGCGTCGAGGTTGGCGTGGCGGTCGGGGTCAGTGTCGGCGTGTGAGTTGGGGTCGACGTTGGCGTGGTCGTCGGCGTCTGCGTCGGCGTGTGAGTCGGCGTCGCGGTTGCGGTGGCGGTCGGGGTCAGCGTTGGCGTCGAGGTTGGCGTGGCCGTCGGGGTCAGCGTCGCGGTGCGAGTTGGCGTCGAGGTTGGCGTGGCGGTCGGGGTTAGTGTCGGCGTGTGAGTTGGGGTCGACGTTGGCGTCGCCGTTGGCGTCAGCGTCGGCGTGTGAGTCGGCGTCGCGGTTGGTGTGGCTGTCGGGGTCAGCGTCGGGGTGTGAGTTGACGTCGCGGTTGGTGTGGCCGTCGGGGTCAGCGTGGGCGTCTGAGTCGGGGTCGACGTTGGCGTGGCCGTCGGCGTCAGCGTCGGCGTATGAGTTGGCGTCAGTGTCGGCGTGTGAGTCGGCGTCGCGGTTGGCGTCGAGGTGGACGTTGCCGTGTCCGTTGGCGTTAGCGTCGGTGTGTGAGTTGGCGTGGCCGTTGGCGTCGACGTCGGGGTCAGCGTCGCGGTGTGAGTCGGAGTCGAGGTTGGCGTGGCCGTTTGGGTTAGCGTCGCGGTGTGAGTCGGCGTCGACGTTGGCGTATCGGTGGGAGTCGAGCTGGGCACGCCGGCCAGGACGTTGAACGTGTACGTGAGATCGGAGCTCCGAGGTGGAGTGGTCAGGGCTTGTGCCTGAATGTAAGGTTGCGCAGCACCGACGGCGAGATCCAGGGGCGACGCGGTTGCGTGAAATCCCTTCACTTGAAGTGCAGCGCCCGGACTGCAGGGTGTCGAGGTTGAATCGTCGCATGCGGTCAGATTGAGGGATACTGGCAAACCGTCGGGTAGCCCGGCTTGGGTGACGTCCAGCCGGATCGAACTGGGATCGATTTCATCCACCGCGTCGACCACGGTGAAGCTCAACGGCGCGGGATTGGGAATCGATTGATTGGGGGCCGGGCTCAGATTCAAGAAGAACGGGAAAGCGAGTATGTGAACGTCATCACCGCTGGCACCCCCACCCGGTAGAATGGTGACTGCGGTGGCGGCGCTCAGATAAGCCGGAGGCAAGATCGCCGAGGGGCTACAGGGTTCGGCAATGCCCGCTGGTGTCGTCGAACACTGCTCGGTGATCCCGGGCACGGTGGTGGCGTCGGCGGTTGAGAAGCCAGCGATCGTGAGACTTGCCGGGCCCAGAGTGAGATTGGTCAACACGATTTGCTCCCCAGACGGTATACGCGCCAGATTGATGGCGACGCAGCACTTCGGTCCGGCCGCGGATTCAAACGCGATCCGGATGGTCTGTACGGCGGCAGGGATGTCGGGCAGGAGCGCGCCGCCGGGTTGCTCCCAGAGAGCCTGCAGGCCGCTGCCACTTCCTGGTGTGCTTTCAATCGGTGTGGGCGTGGCGCTAGTGGGGGTGGCGCCTTGCGGAGACAAGGTCGCCGTTGGTGGCGGGGACTGCGGGGCTGGCGTCGCGGCGGGGGTAAGTTGCGCGCCATCCGAGCTCCCTCCACTACCACGGCATCCTTCGCTGCAACCTTGAAGAACGAGACTGAACATCGCCGCCATCACCGCCAGCCATTGCAGGATTTGACGGGTGCGATTCCCAGAATAGATTGTTCGTTGCTGATCCACTTGGGCCGTCGGGCGACCTTCGGGAGTCTCGAACCCACTCCGCGACGGCTTCCCGCCGACGAAGCAGTTCGTGATCACGCCCAGTCGTGATCTATCGGGTATTCTGACGCGGCGCGCAAGGCAAACAGCAACTAAGGTGCCACGCACTGCCGCACTTTTTGTCACGTGGTGTGACGCCTGCACGGATCATTCGCTGCCCAGAAATTGCGCGGTGCAAGGAAAGTGGGCAAAGTGGCGGTCCACTATCCTTTGCGAGTACTGCTGAGTTGTGTGCGTCCAGTTCAGCAAAAGCGATGATGGCCGTCCGGTCGTCTTATGGTGCGCCCTCGGTCTGAGTGAGCAACTCCGTTCGGGGGGGCTGCCACTACTACGGATCACGAGTTACCGAAGGTCTCGCGATGGAGCCCGAGCAATCGCTGGAGTTCGGCAATCGGCGTGGAGTGGTCATCGACACGGAGATCGATGGCGCGATCGCTATAGCCGCCAATGCCGCCGTGGGCGCGCACCACTAACAACGCGGCGGATTGCTGGCCGCGGCAGTCGCCGCCCGCTGCTTGTCCGGCGCCGAGCACTGCGATCAGCCGCTCGGCGAAGGGCAAATCGCTGCGATGTTCGATGGCGCGCGCCATCGCGCCAACGACGGCTTCGCCGGCGAGGATGTTGCCTTGGCAGCAAAATCCGTCGCCGATGATGTGACCGGCCCACGGCAAGCACTCGTTGCCGGTAAACGCAGCGGCGCGTCCCGTCCGGTCCACCACGCCGACTTGGCGCAGCTCGCGACCTCCATCGCCGCCGATCAATCCGCTGACGACTTCGTCGGCAGGGATCTCCTGTTCGAGCATGGCCAAGCCGAGCGGCCCGTAGCGCGGATTGGCCAGCGCCTGAGTCGCCACCGCGCCGATGCCCGCGCGCGCCCACGGCACGACACTGCCGGCTGCGAGGAAGCGCGACTGGACCGCAACGCCCCACGACTTGGTCGCGGCGTCGTAAGCGGCGATCAAAAACGTCGCCACGATTGAGCGCCGATTCACCATCGCGCCGGTTATCGCAAGATGTCCGCAGCCAACGCAAGCTACCGCGCCTCGTCCTGGCGTGTTGCCGCCCGTCAATGAAGGGAGCACTTGCCCTCGACGGTCCGGCTCGCTACGAGTTGGCCGCGCGCGTGCGCGCCGGACGGAGAACTCGATGAGCCGAAACGCCGATCGCTTGCGACAGTTGTTTGTGGATCTCGATCGCCTCGACTTCGCGGCCGTCGCCGCTCACTGCACCGCGGACTGCGTGTACGACGACGTGCCCTACGATGCGGCCACCGCGATCGGTCCCGACGCCATTCGCGCCAAACTCGAACTTGGTCTGGGTACGCTCGAACGGATTCCCACCACCATCCACGAGTTGCTCGAAAGCGGCGACACCATCATGGTCGAGCGCACCGAGGTGTGGCACCACCCGACGGGTGAGCGCGCGACGTTGAAAGTCGCCGCCGTGTTCAAGTTCCGCGACAGCAAGATCACGCTGTGGCGCGACTACTGGGACGCCAAGACACTCTTCGACCAGCAGCCTGCGACCTGGTTGCCGGACATCGCGCGTCCGTAGCGAATACATTCAAAAGAGGAGAGGGCGATGAGCATGCTGCAGGAGTTCCGCGAATTCGCGGTGAAGGGCAACATGGTCGACATGGCTGTGGGCGTCGTGATCGGCGGTGCGTTCGGCAAAATCGTCTCGTCCCTGGTGGCCGATGTCTTCATGCCGCCGTTGGGGCTGGTCATCGGCGGGGTCGACTTCACCAACCTGAACGTGACCCTCAAGCAAGCGGTGGACAAGGCGCCGGCGGTGACGCTCAACTACGGCAAGTTCGTGCAGACCTCGTTCGACTTCCTGATCATCGCCTGGGCGATGTTCATGGTGGTGAAGGTGATCAACGCGCTCAAGAAGGAACCGCCACCCGCCGCTGCTCCCTCGAACACTGAAGTGTTGTTGGCGGAGATTCGCGATCTGCTGCGCCGTCAATCGTGACGGGCGATGCGGGTTGAGACCGCAGGGCAACGCAGGCTTGCGATCGTGCTGGAATCGATCGGGAACTTTCTCAACGAGGTCTACAGCGAGTGGCGCCGCGACAACGCGCTGACTCACGGGGCGGCGCTGGCGTACTACACGCTGTTCTCGATGGCGCCGCTGCTGGTGCTCATCATCGCGATTGCCGGTCTGGCGCTCGGCCGTGCGGTGGCGGAGGGCGAACTGGTCGCCAAGATCAAAGATCTCATCGGGCCCGACAGTGCGCGAACCGTTGAAGGGATGATCAGCGAGGTCAGCTCGCCGGCGACGGGGATCATCGCCACCGCGGTGAGCTTGGCCACGATGCTGTTCGGCGCGTCCGGCGTGTTCGGTCAGTTGCAGAGTTCGCTCAATCAGATCTGGGACACGATCGTCGCCGATGGCACACCGCCGCGTGGTGTGGTGCGGCGGCGCTTGGCTTCCTTCGGCCTCATCCTCGGCATCGGGATGTTGCTGTTCTTGTCGTTGATGGTGAGTGCCGCCCTGGCGGCGCTGCACGACCTGCTCGCCCGTCACCTGCCGCAGTTGAGCGGCGCGTTGCCGCTGCTCAACACCGCGCTCTCGTTTGTCCTGACGACCTCGCTGTTCGCGATGATCTACAAGGTGCTGCCCGACGTCGAACTGCATTGGCGCGACGTGTGGGTCGGTGCCGCGGTCACCGCAGTGCTCTTCAGCGTCGGCCGCACGCTGATCGGGGTGTACCTGGGACGTGCCGGCACCGCATCGGTCTACGGCGCGGCCGGATCGTTGGTCGTGCTGTTGCTGTGGATCTACTACTCGGCGCAGATTCTATTCATCGGCGCCGAGTTCACCGAGGTCTACTCGCGCCGCTACGGTTCGCGCCGCGCAGCGGCGGAGCCGGTCCCCCGTATCTGAAATCGTGCTTGCCCAAGGAAGAGCCCCTCGATACGCAACGCTTCGATACGAAGCCTGCGGCTTCTACTCAGCGCCGCTACTCGGGGAACCGGATGTTCTTCTCGCTTCGTCTCAAATCCGTTTGCCCGAGTAGATCGCGAAGCGATCGTATCGAGGGCCTTCGTGTAAAGAACCTTGTGCTCCTGCCTGCGCCGCTAGCCCCGCCACTCGACCGGGAGCGATTCGATGCCGGTGATGAAGTTGGATTCGCGCATCGGCGGCGGAGCATCGGTCGTGAGTTCGAGCGTGGGCATTCGCGCCAGCAACTCTTCGAACAGCACGCGCAGCTCGAGCCGCGCCAGACTCGCGCCCAGACAGTAGTGCGCGCCGAAGCCGAAGGCCACGTGGTCGTTCGGCGTCCGCGCGACGTTGAAAGTGAGCGGCAGGCCGAAGACGGCGGCATCGCGATTGGCCGAAGGGTAGAGCAACAGCAGCTTGTCGCCCTGGCGGATGCGCTGGCCGTGCAGCATGACATCGCGCGTTGCGGTGCGCGCCATGTTCTGGATCGGGCTGACCCAGCGCAGCATCTCTTCGACGGCGGTCGGAATCTTCGTCGGAACCTGCGCCAACGTGCGGCGCTGCTCGGGGTGGTGGAAGAGCTGATACATGCCGCCGCTGATGACGTGGCGCGTGGTCTCGTCGCCGCCGATCAAGATCAATAGCGACTCCATCACCAGGGCGTCATCGTCGAGCTTCGCGCCGTCGATCTCGGCGTGCACGAGGACGCTGACGAGATCATCTTGCGGCGGCCGCGCGCGGCGATCGGCGATCACGCGCATCTGATACTCGCGATACTCGAGGAAGGCCTGCTGCGCGCGATCGAGTCGTTCGGGGATCATCACCCCCGAGGAGCTGAGCATGTCGTCGGACCAGCGCAGGAGATCGGCGTAGGCGTCAGGCTGCACGCCGAGCATGTCGCCGATCACGATCAGCGGTAGCCAGGCGGCGAGGTCGCGCACGAAATCGAAGCAGCCACGCGCTTTGGCGCGCTCGATGAGGTCGACGCAAATCTCGCGCAAGCGCGGCTCGCGTTCGGCGACGCGACGCACGGTGAAGCCCTTGTTGACCAGCGCGCGGCGCTGGCGGTGCAGCGGATCATCGAGGTTGACCATGTAGGGCATCGACGGTGTATCGGGCCGCATCCCTTGGCTGCTGCAAAACGTGGGTGGGTCTTTTGAGACCGTCATCACATCGGCGTACGACGCGATGCCCCAGACTTGTCCAGCCTCGTCCCAGTATACCGGCGCGTGCTCACGCATCCAGTGGAAGTGCGTGTGTGCGTCGCCCGCGTAGAAGGCGCCATCAATGAGTCGGATGTTTGGATTCTGCGGATGTGTGATCACGATGCCTGCAACTCTCTTCGCTCACAGCTTGCGCGGCGCACCGAACGAGCCGTGCATGTGTTCCATCCACGTGCTCATCATCGGTGCGGTTGGTAGACCGAGGCTGCGCAGTTCGTCGGCGATCGGATGCGAACCGAGCGTGAGCGCCACGCCGTCGGCACCCGACGATACCGCCGCCGCGCCGCCGGTGATGAACTGCAGCGCGGTGGGTCCATCGAGATACGTGTAGGTGGTCATCTCCATGTCCGGCGCTCCGGCATCGGCGGCGATCGTGCGTGGTACCGTCAGTGTGAAGACGTGTTGGCCGCCCATCACCAGCGTGCAGGTCGCGCGATCGCTGTGGTACTCGATATCGATCTGCTCGACGCTCTTTGGAAAACCCCAGATCGTGCAGCCGGCTTCGCAGGTGAACGACTGATTCACCGGCAGTTTGTAGATGAACGTTCCGGCAGTTTCGGGCGGCGCGCCTCTCGGACGCACCATGAAGATGATCATTACTTCGTTGTAGTCGCCGAGATCGTTGTCGCGGTAGTCGACGAATCCAAGGATGAGTTGGGTCAGGCCCGGAGCCATCTCGACCACTTCGAAGCCCTCGCCGACTAGGCCCTGTGCGGCCGACGCAGGCACCATGAAGATCGCGTTGCCGGTGCTGGCATCACGCACGATGGCGGGCAGCGTGATCGTGCGGCCTTGGATCACGTAGCGCCGTGAGGACGCGGGGGTTGTGTCGATAGCAGCCTGCATAGCCAGTCTCCCTCGGGACGCGGGAGACTGGCTATGCCAAAACTAACGTTCGTTAGTCAAGGACGCGCCGATCGAATCGAGACGGCGCGGCTGGCTTTGCACAGGGAGTTCATACGAGCGCTTCGACGTGACCGCGCAGCGGTTGAAACCGCGCCCTACAAAATGCGCCAAGCCTGCCTTCGCAGGCTCCCCAACCACCGCGGCTGCTGTTCGGGTGGGGTGGGGAGTCGCCGAAGGGCGACTTGGTGTTCCTTGTAGCGCGCAAATTCATTTGCCGCGCCCGCCGCCGGTCGAGCCTTGCGACTCTGGGTACAAAGCCGCACGCGGACCGTCAGCCGGGCGGCGACAGGCGTCGGAGCGCAACGAACCCGACGCTGCTCAAGAACACGACGAGCGCCAGCAACGCCAACGGCGACGCGGCCGGCGTCGCCGCGTTGAGGCCGACCGTAATCCGATCCGTGCAGGCGACGGCGTCGGCAAATCCGCTCGACTTCACGTCCGGATCGCTGCACATGGTTTTATCGACCGCTCTCGCAACGGGCATGATGATGCCGCGGAATACACCGTTGTGTTGCGGGGCCAGCGCCACGGTCCCTTGCGCCATCTGCCCGTTGCTCCACGTGCTGCCGGGCAGTTGCAACAGGCAGAAGAAGAATTGGACATCGGACATCGTGACGGGAACGCATCCGGTCACGTCGCTCGCGGCTTGCTGGATGAGGTTGGGCAGTTGCTGCTGCGATGACTGCATGAACGAATCCAACATCGCTTGTCCCTGCGCAATCTGGCCAGGGGTGAAGTTGCCGTTGCACGCCCGGTTCAAGTCGTCAGTGATCGGCACAAAGGGAATGAAGAGAAAGAACAACTGGTCCGGGGGAATTAAAATCGGAAACGGACTGAGATCGCTGGTCAGGTCACAACCGGCGGTGTTCGTAACCTTGATGTTGAAAGTGTGGTTCTGGCCGACCGCACCCACGGGACCGGCGGTCAGCGTGGCGGAGATACCGGTGAGGTTGCCGCAGCCACTTGCCATCATCAACAGGCCGATGGCGGCAACCAGCGCGCGAGCGGATCTACACGTCGTTCGTGTCATATTACCCTCCCCCAAGGCCGGCTCCGAAACGGTCTCAGTCTTTGCCAGTAACACAGGGGGGCTCAGCCGCACAATTGCGAGCGCCGAGGAGCCAGCCGTCGGCGCGCTTGCACCGACCGACCGATCGGGCAATGAGACTTCCATGATGGATCCGCGTGCCGGCGTCTCGCCAACATCGGGTGGCCAGCGATTGGGCCTGGTCACGCCGCGCGAGCAGGTCGTGCACGACGGACCGTTGCGATGTCCGTACCTCCCAAACGAGATCGCGCGCTTGCCGCTGCGGCTGCCGGCGCGCGCGCTTTCGCACGAAGAGTTCGCGCAACGTTTGCGCTCGGGCGATCGCCGCCAGGGGGTGTTGCTGTATCGGCCGACGTGCCCCACCTGCCGGGCGTGCGAGCCGATCCGCATCGATGTGCCGGCGTTCACGCCGAGCAAGACTCAGCGGCGCATCCTTCGCCGCGGCCAGACGCAACTGCAGACCGCGATCGGAACGCCGACGCTGACGCGCGAGAAGCTGACGCTCTACAACCGCCACAAGATCGAGCGCGGCTTGCGCCGCGGCGAGGAGCTGCTCGACGCGGACGGGTACGAACAGTTCCTCGTCGACACCTGCACCGACACGATCGAGTTGACCTACCGCTATCAGGGCGCGCTGGTCGGCGTGGCGATCGCCGATCGTGCCGCCGACGCGCTGTCGGCCGTGTACTGTTTCTTCGATCCGGCGTACGAGCGCTTGAGCCCCGGTGCGTACTCGATTCTCGAACAGGTCGAGCTGTGTAAAGAGTGGGGCCTGGGCTACCTCTACCTCGGCCTCTACGTCGGCGCCTGTGCGTCGATGTCGTACAAAGCGAACTACTTGCCGCACGAGCGGCTGATCGCCGGCGAGTGGAGGCGGTTTATTCGTGAACCGTGAATCGTGAGTCGTGAAGGGTGACACGGGAGTCGTGAGTGCGGTTGACTACTGGTGTCGACACTTCGGTTTCACGATTCCCGACTCACGACTCACGATTCACCAGCATCTGCTTCATCGTGGTCGCGTTCATCACGCCGAAATTGGCGTAGCAGTTGTTGAAGACGGCGTGGACGGCGCGCGCGCCTTTGAGGTCGCGCAAACGCCCGGTCCATTCGGCCAACTCACGCTCGGCGTAGAGGTACTTGTAGCGCTCGGCGGCGGAAATGCCCTTCTGTTGCCACGCCTCCTTGTTGCGCCCGTGGAAACGCACGTAGCCGACATCGCTGGTGAGCGCGCACACCGGCGGCACAGAGTTGGCGACCTGCGGTTCGTCGACGATGACGTACGTGAGCCCGTGGTCGCGCAAGAAATCGAGCGTGCGTTCTTGCCGGGTCGGCGCGAGCCAACTGGCGTGGCGGAACTCGATCGCCAGCGCATCATCGGGCAGGCGGGCGCGGCAGTGCTCGATGTAGTCGGCGTTCTTGCGCGTCGCGGTGAACCACGGCGGAAATTGAAACACCATCTGCCCGAGCTTGCCGGCGGCGCGCAACGGTTCGAGCGCCCGCGTGAACATGTCGAAGGCCAAGTCGCGCACCTCGTCGCGCGGCCGCGTCAGGCGCGGCTGGGCGAGTTCCGCCGGCGACAGCAATGCTTTGATCGCGCGCGGTAGCCGCTTGGTGTCGGCGGCGTGCGTGGTCAGTAACGCGAATGCTTTGACATGAAACGTGAAGTCACTCGGCGTCCGTTCGGCCCACAGCGTCGCGTTGCGTTCCGCTAGCAGCGCGTAATACGTCGCGTCGACTTCCACAGTGTCGAACTGCGCGGCGTAGAATCGCAGCCGATCCTCCGCACTCGTCACGTCGGGCGGATAGAAAGCAGCGGACGCGATCAGACTCGGATCCGTCCACGACGCGGTCCCGACGTGAAAGGTTGCGCTGTGTGGTGCGGTCAAGTGCGGCTACCTTGCTTCAGAAAAACCTTCACCACGAAGAGCACGAAGCACACGAAGAGGGCAGCCGAAGGAAAGATTTGTGAACCCTCAGCGTTAGAGCATTTTCGACATCCGCCCTTCGTACTTCGTGCCTTCGTGGTGAACTCCCGTGTGCGGCCTCGGGAATCCACTACCTGAGAACCGATGCGCGCTTCAAGGCACGCGACCTTGACCCGTGCGGATGCAAAGCGGATGGTGGCGTTTCGCGAAGGAGCACCTGTGCCGCAACACACCAATCGTCTCATCCACGAATCCAGTCCGTACTTGCGCCAGCACGCGCACAACCCGGTCGACTGGTATGCGTGGGGGGCGGAGGCGTTCGACACGGCGCGCCGCGACCGCAAACCGATCCTGCTCAGCGTCGGCTACTCCGCGTGTCACTGGTGTCACGTGATGGAGCACGAGTCGTTTGAAGACGAGGCGACCGCGGCGCTGATGAATCAACACTTCGTGAACATCAAAGTCGATCGCGAAGAGCGGCCCGACGTCGATCACATCTACATGAACGCGGTGCAACTGCTCACCGGCCGCGGCGGTTGGCCGATGACCGTGTTCCTCACGCCCGACGGCAAGCCGTTCTACGGCGGCACCTACTTTCCGCCCGACGATCGTCACGGTCTGCCGGGGTTCAAGCGCTTGCTGCTCGCGCTCGCCGATGCTTACCGCAACAAGCCCGAGGATGTGCAGAAGAACGTCGGGCAGCTCATGGACGCGATGAAGGCGACCGAGGTGAGCCAATCGACGAATCAGTTGCCCGACGCGGCGTTGTTGCCGCAAGCCGCGGCGGCGTTGGCGCGCGCCTACGACGAGACCCACGGCGGCATCGGCCAAGCGCCGAAGTTTCCCAACGAAGCGGTGTTCGAATTATTCTTGCGCGTCCACCGCACCAGCGGCGACGTGCGGTACCTCGAGATGGTCCTGCACACGCTGCGCGCGATGGCGCGCGGCGGCATCTACGATCAGCTCGGCGGCGGCTTCCATCGCTACTCGGTCGACCAGCGCTGGCTGGTGCCGCACTTCGAAAAGATGCTGTACGACAACGCCCAGCTCGTGCCGCTCTACCTCGCCGCGTTTCAACTGACCGGCGACGCGTTCTTCGCCACCATCGCCCGCGAGACGCTCGACTATGTGATCCGCGAGATGCGCGATCCGGCCGGCGGCTTCTACTCGACGCAAGATGCCGACAGCGAAGGGGTCGAAGGCAAGTTCTTCGTCTGGGATGTCGCCGAGGTGAGCCGTCTGGTCGGCGAGGAGAACGCCGAGATCGTCTGCCGCTACTGGGACGTCACCGACGCGGGCAACTTCGAGGATCGCAACATCCTGCACGTCACGCTGGAGATCGAGCAGCTAGCTAAATTGTTCCGGCGCGATGCCGGCGAGGTCCGACAACTGCTCGCCGATAGCCGTGACAAATTGTTCGCGGCGCGCGAGCAGCGGATCAAGCCCGCGCGTGACGAGAAAGTGCTCACGGCCTGGAACGCGCTGATGATCAGCGCGTTCGCCAAGGCCGCCGAGGTGTTCGACGACTCGAACTATCGCCGCGTCGCAGTGGACGCCGTCGCGTTCATCGAGTCGGCGCTGGCGCGTGGCGATCGCCTGCTCAGCACGTACAAGGACGGCGTTGCCAAACTCAACGGCTACCTCGATGACTACGCGTTCTTCGTCGCCGCGTTACTCGACGTGTTCGAAGCGACCCAAAATCGGCGCTACCTTGATCGCGCCGCCGCGCTCACCGCGTCGATGCTCGCGCACTTCTGGGACGACGCGGCCGGTGGGTTCTTCTTCACCAGCGACGATCACGAAGCGCTGATCGTGCGTAGCAAGCCGGTGTTCGACGGCTCGATTCCGTCGGGCAACTCGGTCGCGGTGCGCAACCTGCTGCGCCTCTATCACTACACCGAGCAGCGCGAGTATCTCGACCGCGCCGAAGCGATGCTGCAAATTTTCGGTGCGCAAATGCGCGAGCAACCGTTCGGCTTCGCGAACATGCTCGGCGCGCTCGATTTCTACACCCAGCAACCCCACGAGATCGTCGTCGTTACGCCAGCCGACGCAGGTGACGAACTGCTACGAAAAATCCGAGGCACGTATCTGCCGAACCGCACGCTGACGGTTGTCGATCCCACGCACAGCGCGTCGTTGCCGACACAGTTTGCCGGCAAGACGCAACGCGACGGCAAGTCGACGGTGTACGTCTGCCGCCGTATGACCTGTTCCGCGCCGGCGACCGAATGGAGCGAAGTGGAAGCTCTGCTCGACGCGTAGGCCACGTTTACTCCCGACAAGGACGCGTCCGCGCAGCGGACTCTACGGGAGAGACGTGCAGACGTAGGGTCCGCTGCGCGGACCATCCCCCCATCGCTGTGCGGACCGTGCGCATCGCTTGTGCTACGCTCCGGCCATGCCCAGGTATCGCCGCGCCGTTGTGCCTGGTGGAACCTTCTTCTTCACGTTGGTGACGGAGCACCGCGCCGGCTTCCTGTGTGACCAGGTGTCGCGTCGATGTTTGCGCGAAGCCCTTCACGGGTGCCAGCAGCGCTGGCCGTTTCACATCGAGGCGTTCGTACTTCTGCCCGACCATCTGCACGCGATCTGGTCGCTGCCGCACGGCGACTCGGACTTCTCCAAACGATGGGCACTGGTGAAGAAGCGTTTCACTCAGGCATGGCTCGCCGCGGGTGGCGTCGAACAGCAGCAGAGTGCGTCGCATCAACGAGATCGCCGACGCGGGGTTTGGCAACGGCGGTTTTGGGAGCACGCGATCCGCGACGACACGGACCTGGCGCGGCACTTCGACTACATCCACTACAATCCCGTGAAGCACGGACTGGTGCGCTGTCCGCATGCCTGGCCGCACTCGTCGTTTCATCGCAAGGTGCGTCTACAAGTGTATCGCGCCAACTGGGCTTGCGCCTGCGAGCGACCGGCAACACCGCTGCGATTCGACGATCTTGATGAGACCGCGATGGAGTAAGAGTGAATCGCGTCCGCGCAGCGGACCCTACGAAGAGGCGTTCCATTGAGGGTCTGCTGTGCGGACCGTATACACGCAGCACACTCGCAACCGGGCGCTCCGCCGCCGCTTCCGACCAAGTCGCTATCAAGCCAGCAACCCGCATCTGTTTGTCGTCGAAACCGTGGCGATGCTAGGCTGACCGCCGCTGGATGAAGACAACTAGGCCGACCGGCCGAATCGTTGTTAGAGGAATTGCATGCGCGTCCAACTCACATTCACTACACTTTTCGTCGTCGCGGTTTCAGGTTGTGCCCTCTGGTCTCCGCGCCTGCGCAGCTCCGTCGTTGACGGAAATTGCATGCGCGCATGGCGCATCTCGTTTCCCGAAGTGCGATTAGATGTGAACGAGCGCATCTTGGCACTGCAGCTCACCATCACGAGGGGGCGAGTCGCTGCAATCAATCACATACCCACGGATTGGTCGATGACTGTGGACGCCGGGTACGCCGATCGACCGTCGGTTTCCGGCAGCGCTGCGCATGGTGCAGGTTCCTTGCTCTCGACAGAGGAACTCCGCTGGTTTGTGACTGTGTGCGAGGTAGGCTCGATGCCGGTAGTAGGGGATCTGCCGTTCACTGTTGAGGGCACGCTCGCCACGAGCACCGATTTCGAGACAACACGTGACCGGACGTTCACAATGCGCGAACTGATCCTCCAAGAGAGCGCTTCTAACAACGCCCCTGCAGACCCACGGTGGGGACGAACCATTGTCGCGAGGTCGAGGCTGGGCTATCCGGCTGAGCCACCTCCGGTGATCTCGACCAATTTCTCTCTGCTTGAAGCAGGCCGTGAGCGGATTTGGTAGTCGCAGACGAGATTGCGCCGTGTCCTGCCGGGTGCCGATTCTGCTAGAGTTCGCTTATGCGTGCCCAACCTCCACTCACTCCGCGTGTCGACTCTGCGCAACGTTACGTCGATGAGCTGATCGCTACCGCGCAGCGTTTGCTCGCTGACGGTGCGAGTATCGGTGATCTCAAGATCGCCAGCGCCGCGCTGAGCGAGATGCGCGAGGCGTTTCGTGTGTTCGCGCCGTATCGTGGCGTGCGCAAGGTCAGCACCTTCGGTTCGGCGCGCACGCAGGCCGGCGATCCTACGTTTCGCCTCGCCGAAGAATTCGCGCGCCGCATCGCGGATGCCGGCTTCATGGTCATCACCGGCGCCGGCGGCGGCATTATGGAAGCGTGTCAGCGCGGCGCCGGGCGCGAGCGCAGCTTCGGCATCAACATCCAGCTCCCGTTCGAGCAGCACGCCAACCCACACATCGAAGGCGATCCCAAGCTGATCCAGTTCCGCTACTTCTTCACCCGCAAACTCTTCTTCCTCAAGGAAGCACATGCGGTCGTGCTCTTCGCCGGCGGTTTTGGAACCCACGACGAAGGGTTCGAAACGCTCACATTGATGCAAACAGGGAAAACCGTGCCCATCCCGCTGGTGCTGCTCGACCGCAAACGTGGCACGTACTGGAAGACGTGGCAGCGCTACGTCGAAGAACACATCTTGCAACGCGGCATGATCGCGAAGGAGGATCTCGCGCTCTACAAAGTCACCGACAGTGTCGATGCCGCGGTCGCGGAGATCACGAACTTCTATCGTGTGTATCACTCCTCGCGCTACGTGCGCGATCGCCTGGTGCTCCGCCTCAATGCCCCGCTGCCGGCGGATTCCCTCGCGGCTCTTGCGGCCGAGTTCGGCGACATCATCGTCGACGGCGGCATCGAACAGCGCCGCGCCTTATCGGTGGAACGCAACGAGCCGGAGATCCTGCACCTGCCGCGGCTGGTGTTTCGCTTCGATCGGATGCACTACGGCCGCCTGCGCATGCTGATCGATCGCGTCAATCAGGCGCCGGTGGAATGATCTTCACGTTCAATTCGCCGGGCACAGCGCCGCCAGCAATTCGACACAGCTCTGGAACATGTGATCGATCGTCGCGTCGTCGCCCAGATCGATGTTGACTCCGCCGGTGCCGGTGTAGATGACGGCATCGGTCGCGTCGCCGAAAGACACATTCACCGTGCCGCCGGTCGGGCACGCGGCGGTGCTGGCGAGCACCAGTGCCATCGGCGTGCTGAACGTGATTGTTCCGCCGAAGCACGCCGAGGTCATGCCGCCGGAGATCTCGATCATGTTAGTCCCGGATGACGCGTCGTCGTGCAGTGCGTACGAGTCGAACGTGGCGTCGAAACTGGTGCCCCCACTGCTGAACATGACGCCGCCATTGACTGTCGTCGTGTAACTCGTCGGGACACACTGCGCGCCGTAGGTATCAACGGCGATCTCGATGCTGCTACCGCTCTCGAATATGGCGGTGCTCGACGTGATCGGCTCGCCCAGCGAGTCTTTCGTGATCACACCGATGGAGCCGGTGAGTTCCAGGATGAGATCGTCGTATCGACAGTCATTGTCGAAGCCCGACAGCGACAGGGTGCCGCTGACGTCCGTGAACGTCGCCACCGTGCTGCCGGTCTGGCTCTGTGTGGTGATCGTCAAGCTGTGAATGGTGACGCTCGCATCGGTGGGGATGTCGATGCCGCAGAAGTCGCCCTGTTGACCCATTGCCGTCACACTCCCGTTGATCGTAATCGTAGAGCCGCCGGTGCCGGTCACGGCGCAATTGGTCAGCGTGATGGCATAACTCGGCGGCCCGAAGTTTGCCGGTGGGCTGAAGCTTTGGCTGCAACCGATCTGGCCGCCATTGCCACCCGGGCAAGTGAATGGGATCGGTCCTAGTGAAATGGCGGCGGCACCCGCACCCGCCATCGGCAAATGACCGAGCAACGCGGACAGCACGTTCGGCAGCACCAGCAGCGCGCTCGAGGTGCTGTCGATGGCTGCGCCCGCGCGGCGTGCGACGCTTCCGACGCCCATAGTTGTTGCAGTCGGCGTGGTGGTGCGCGTCGGCGTTCGGCTCGGTGTCGCGGTCACGCCAAAGAGAAGCGTGGGTGTGGACGACGGAACCGGAGACGCTGACCGCGTTGCGGTGACGGTTGGAGTGGAATGCGTGGCTGTGGGCGGAACAGTCGCGGCGGTGCCGACGCACTGTCCGGATTGGCAGTGATCGTTGCTGGTGCAGGCGTTGCCATCGTCGCACACGGTGGTGCCGGGCTTGTTCTGGGGGTTGATGCACTCGCCGGTGCTCGGATCACACTGTGCGGTCGAACAGTCGCTGTCGCAGTCGGTCGGAAACTGCGTGCACTGCCCGCTCAGCGGGTTGCAGAGGTTGGGCGCACATTTGTTGCCGCTGTCGGGACACGGCTTGAGCTGCGGCAAGCAAAAACCAAACTGGCATTGCGCGCTCAGGATGCACAGATCGAGTCCGGGAAGCGTACACGCCGTGCCGTCTTGGGCCGTCGTGCCGCCAACGCAGTGACCAGCTTGGCAGTGATCGCTGAGCGTGCACGGATCGTGATCGTCGCACACCGTGCCGTTGTCTTTCGGCGTGCCCTTGCACGTCCCGTCGGCTTGGCAAGTATCCATCACCGTACATTCGTCGAAGTCGTCGCACGAACCGATGACAGTCGGCGCGACACTAGGCGAACCGGTGGGTGTGCGAGTAGCCGTTGCAGCGCCCGCGGGCGTGAGCGTGATTGTCGGTGTGTTGGTACGCGTCACCGTGCGCGTCGATGTCGGGGTTCCTGTGGCAGTAATTGTCGTCATGAACGTCAACGTCGGGGTCATCGTGGCAGTGCTCGTCGGGGCGGTGGCCGTTGGTGTTCGCGTCGGCGTGGACGTTACCCCCGAGCCCGTCACGGTCGGGGTTGGTGTCGCCGTCACTGGCTGGCACGAACAGCACGAGCCAATTGACTGACACACTCGCGTCTCGCCTTCCGGACACGTACTCGGATTCGGAATACACGCACCGCACGCGTTGGCGTAGCAACCCGCGCGAATGGTGGGGCACGGCTGGCATTGGTCGGCACAGTACGGCGTGCCTGTGGGTGCGCAGGTTGCCGTCAGTGTCGGACTCTCGGTTGGCGTAGGGGTGAATACACCCGAATGTTCCGTCGCGGTGGGAGTCGGTTCGTCAACGCAGCTGTTGAGCGCGGCGTTTACGCCTTTGATCAACTCTTCGACGGTCACCGAGTGACTGTCGTCGGTGTCGAAGGGCTCGCACGCCTCGATCTGCGCTATGCCGAGGGCGATGTTGACACCAACAATCAACTCCTCGACCGTCACCGCGCCGTCGTGACTGCAATCCCCGACGCATGGCAGTGCGGCCGCGCTGTTTGCACAGACGGCCAGCAGGAGCAGGGCACACGCACTCGCGCGCAGCGAGCATGACAAGGCAGCAAGGACCGCATGGTGGCGTAGCATAGACAATCTCCCCGCGCGCGAACTTTCGTGCGGTCTCTAACAGACGCGGGCGGAAGGTCAACGTCTCCCCCCGACGCTAGCGCGCCGACGCCGCGCTCTGCTATGCAGCAAACCCATCTGTTGTCGTTCACCCGCGCAACGGCGCAGTTGAAAGGAGAGCACCATGGCCTTTCCCATCATTCTGGCTCACGGTATCTGTCGCTTCGACATCCTACTCGGCGGCGGCGAGACTGAAGACAATCGCGACGACGACTCGCGGCACTACTTCAAGAACATTCGCAGCACGCTGCGCAACGAAGGCGGCTTCACCGTGTATCACACGCGCGTGAACTGGGCCGGCAGCGCCGACGAACGCGCCGCCGACTTGAAGCCACAGGTCGAACGCGTGCTGCGCGAAACCGGGGCCGCCAAGGTGAACATCATCGCCCACAGCATGGGCGGGCTCGACGTGCGTCACCTGCTCTTCAATTGTCGTAACGAGCGGCTGCACGAGCGGGTCGCGTCGGTGACCACCATCGGCACGCCGCACCGCGGCACGCGCTTCGCCGACTGGGGCATCGAGCACTTCGGCGAGTTGCAGAAGTTTCTCGACGCGGCGCGGGTCGATGTGAAGGGGTTCCGCGATCTGACCACCGTCGAATGCGCGAAGTTCAATCATCGCCGTGAAGTGATCGCGTTCGAAGCGATCTACAAGTTCGAGGCCCACAATCCCGGTGACGTGCAGTTCCGAACCTACGCCGGGGCGCAGCCGCTGGCGCGCGTCTTTGCTCCGTTGAAGGCTCCCTTCGAGTACATCTTAGTGAACGATGGCGACAACGACGGGCTGGTCTCGGTCGCCTCAGCGACGTGGGACCACCAGTATTTCGTGCCGCCGGTCCTCAACGCCGATCATCTCAACGAGATCGGCTGGTGGGATGAGGATGAGGAATTTCTGCTGGTCTTCGGCGAGAAGCGCGCGCACCTGGAGCGGCGCGTGCAAGATTTCTATCTCACCATCGCGCGCAGCTTGCCTTAGCCCTGATGTGACAGAACATGCGCGGCGGGGTTGCGGTTTGCCCGCACCAGTTGCGCGGCTGGGCAAGGTTTCCCCTGCCATTCTTAACGTCATTGAAGATGAGGTCTTGGGAGGGCGAGGCTCCCGCCGAGCCGCCGCACGATCGCCACACCGGCGGCTCGCCGGAAGGCTCGCCCTCCCAGATTCGCCCACCGATCTATTGTCACATCAGGATTGGGTAGGCGCGGGCTCGCGGAGTTCGGCGCTCACCTCTTCGATTGCCTCGCGCAACGTAGTCGCGATCACGTCGATCTGTTGCGGGGTAATGATCAGCGGCGGACACACCACGACGGTGTCGACACTGGCGCGCACGATCACGCCGCGGCGCAAGGCCGCGCTGCGGATGCGCCACGGAACCTTCAACGGCTCGGGGAACGGCGTCTTGCTCACCTTGTCCTGTACCAACTCGACGGCCGCCATCAATCCGGCGCAGCGCACCTCGCCGACGATCGCCAGTGTGGCGAGTGATTGGAGCCGCTTCTTGAAGGATGGCGCCTTGCGGCGCGCGGCCGGAATCAAGCGCTCGCGCTCGATGATGTCGAGGTTGGCCAGCGCCGCCGCACACGCCGCCGGATGCCCGGAGTAAGTGAACCCTTGATGGAGTGTGAAACTCGGCCCCGCTTGCAGCAGGGTTTGGTACAGCGGCTCGCGCACGATCACACCGCCGAGCGGCAGATAGCCACTGGTCACCGCTTTGGCGAACACCAACATGTCGGGGATCGCCTTCCAGCGTTGAATCCCGAATGGCGTGCCGAGTCGTCCGAAGCCGGTGATCACCTCATCGACGATCATCAGAATGTTGTAGCGATCGCAGATAGCGCGAATGCGTTCGAAGTAACCAGGCGGCGGCTCGACCACGCCACCGACGCCTTGCACCGGCTCGGCGATGAACGCGCCGATGGTGTCGGCGCCTTCGCGCTCGATGATGCGCTCGAGTTCATCGGCACAGGCCAAACCGCATTGCGGGTACGTGAGCCCGAGTTCGCAGCGATAGCAAAACGGGCGCGCCATCCGCACGACGCCGGGCATCATCGGCTCGTAGTATTGATGGAACGCGGGCAACCCCGTGAGGCTCGCCGCCCCGGTCGAGGAGCCATGATAGGCGCGATTGAGCGCGACGAACTTGATCTTGTCCGGTTGCTGGCGCAGCCGCCAGTAGAGCCGCACCAAGCGGATGACGGTCTCGTTCGACTCCGAGCCGCCGGAGGTGAACACGACACGCGTCAGCCCCTTCGGCGCCATGCGGGCGAGGCGCGCGGCGAGCCGGATCGCCGGCTCCGAGGAGAAGCCGAGCAACGTCGGCACGTACTCGATCGCGCGCATCTGTTTGGCAACCGCGCGGGCGATTTCGCTGCGGCCGTGTCCGACCGCCACGTTCCACAGCGACGCCAACCCATCGATGTAGCGCCGCCCCTTACTGTCCCACACGTACACACCGCGGCCCTTGACCAAGCGTACGGTGCCTTCGCTCTCGATGGTCGCCGGCGATCCGAAGCCGTGGATCAAGTGGGCGCGATCCGCGCGCGCAAGTTGAGCGTCAGTGCGATCGACGACGACGCGAGCGCGCCGTGATGATGCGCTCTTCGTGCCCTTCGTGTCTTCGTGGTGCAGTCTTTGTCTCATCAAGGTCAGTGTTTCGCCTTCTTCGGCGCCGGCGTGGGTTGCAGCAGCGGTAGAATAGACACCTGTGCTTGCTTCTTCAGCGTCGCGACGAACTCGTCTTGCTTTTGGCGCTTCTCTTCGTCGCGCAGCAGCGCGGTAATGCTGTCCTGCACATCGGCAAGCGGCGCGTAGCCGGCGGCGCGCTGATCGGTCTGCTTGATGATGTGAAACCCGTAGCGGGTGTGTACCACGCCGCTGACACCACCAGACTTGAGCGCGAACGCCGCCTGTTCGAAGGCGGGCTCCATGGTCCCACGCGCGAAGAAACCGAGGTCGCCACCCTTGCTCGCCGTGACGGGGTCTTGTGAATGTTGCCGCGCCAACTCCGCGAAGTCGCCCCCCGCTTGAATCTGACCGAGCAGCACCTCCGCCTGCTGCTGCGCTTGGGCACGTTGTGGCGCCGTTGCGTCGGGGCCCGCGCGCAGCAGGATGTGGCTGCAGCGGATCTCGGCGTCCCGTTTGAATTGCTGGCGGTTGTCTTCGTAGAAGCGTTTGACGCGATCGGGCGCGACTTGGATGTTCTGCCACGCGGTCTGTTCGAGCAGGTGATTGACGGCCAGCGTTTTGCGGGTGTCGCGACGCACGTCGTCGAGGGTCATGCCGCGCTGCGCCAGCGCCGCGGCGTAGGCGTCGGGATCACCGAAGCGCGCCTTGGTGCGGGCGATGTCGCCATCGATCTCGGCATCGCTCACGACTACGTTGCGTCGTTGGCTTTCTTGGTAGAGCAACTCGAACGCGATCAGCGAGTCGAGCGCGTCGCGGGTGATTTGCTCGACCTGCTTGGCATCCGGCGGCGTGTCCTGCTCGGCGGCGAGGGCTTGCACGATCGCGCGCACCGCCTGCCGATTGATCACCGTGCCGTTGACGCGCGCAGCCACTTCGTCGGCGGCGAGATCGGCCGCCTGCGCCCGGCATGCGACGAGCATCAGGGCCATCGCCACGACGATCCCACCCTCGCCGACGCGCAGAGACGACTTCATGCGGTTTCCGTACCCCAGCGGTCGGGGCCGATCAAGGAACGCGAGTGACCGCTCCGCTGTGTCGTCAGCGCGTGCCGCTTCCGCTTGCCGCAGGGACAGATCTGCGGGTACAAGGGGCGCAGACCGCCCGCGATCAATGCGCGAAGCGAGAGGTAGGAGCGGATGGAACCTATCGTCTTGATTCACGGATACAGCGCCGAAAGCAAGGAGTCGACGCCGGCCGCTATAGCGAAGATCTACGGCACGCTGCCGGAGGCGTTGCGTGCGGCCTACGGCAGCGAGGCGGTTGTCGAGATCGACCTGAGCCGCTACGTGTCGCTTGAAGACGGCGTCACGCTCGACGACATCTCGCGCGCACTCGACCGAGCACTGACCACGGACTTTGCACACCTCGTGCCCGGTCCGTTTCACGTCATCACGCACAGCACGGGAGCACTCGTGATTCGCAACTGGATTCGCATGGCAGGCCGTAAGCCGTCGCCGATCCGCAACTTGATTCACTTGGCCGGTGCGCACCTCGGCAGCGGCTGGGCGCATATTGGAAAGGGGCAGCTCGCAAAGTGGGCGCGGATGGTGTTTCAGGCGGGTGCCGAGCGCGGGGTCCAGGTACTCGACGCGCTCGAATTTGGATCGGATCGCACACTCGATCTCCATCTCCACTTCTTGCACTCCGAAACGGCCATGGCGTCCGTCTATGGCGTCCGCGAATACAGCATCGTCGGCTCGCAACCCGCCGTCGAGTGGTACCCGATCCCGATTCGATATGCGAAGGAGGATGGTTCCGATGGCGTGGTGCGCGTCGCGGCCAGCAATCTCAATATGCACTACTTGCGGTTCGGGCCGACCGCCGCCGCGCTAGCCCTTGCCTGGAAGGATGCGTCGGGAGAACTCGGCAAGCACCTGCGCCGGCGCGGCGCGCGGCAGAGTCTCTACGAGCTCAAGGACAGCTCCCTGCCCGGCGAAGGCGAGCGACCGGAGATTCCGTTCGCAATCCCCTACGAGTGTGCACACACCGGCAAGGATCTGGGTATTGTGGTGGGGACGCACCCGCGCGACCAAGTGCTCCGCCTCGTCCGCCAAGCGCTCGAAACCCCGGCCGCTGAGTGGAGCAGCCGTGTCGCGGACTTCCGCACTGAACTCGATGCGACCTATCAGAAGGTTCTCACACAGCAGGCGCCGTCATGGTGGAAGAAGTGGATCGAGGAGCCGCGCGCTCAGTACGACCGGCACGCACAATTGATTTTTCGCATCCGCGATCAGGATGGACGACCGGTGTTGCACCACGACATCTTTCTCGATTCGGTGCAGGGCAAGGGCGATCCGTCGCTTCCAGTGGGCAGTCTGTTCGAAGATAAACACGTGAACGAAACGTCGCCCCACATCATCGCGTTCTATCTGCGCGCCGACGCCTTCTCCGCTTCCGACGAGACGTGGGTGCCGCGGATCCCTCAAGTCAACGGTTGCTTCTTTGAAGTGACCGCCACCGAGCCCGAGACGGACGAGGTGCTCTATCTGCCGATGCGATTTGAATTCAGCAAGGATGACTTGATCGGGTGGGTGCGGGGGCATCGCACGACTATTGTCGACGTGGAACTGTTGCGCCTGCCCTCGCCGAATGTCTACCGTATGGTCCGCTTCGCGGGATAGCGCCGCCCACTTTAGAACCCAATGCGCCGCATCACGGCACGCGGGAGAAACCGAATTACCAGCATTACCCAGCGCCACATCGCCGGGGCGAAGACCACCGGCGTGCCGCGATCGATGGCTTTGAGAACCGTCCGCGCGACCGCTTCGGGTTCACCGGCGAACGGGGGCGGGGGCAGACCGGCGGTCATGGCAGTTTTGACGAAGCCGGGTTTCACCAAGACGACGCGCAAGCCGTGCGCATGGAACTTGTGATCGAGTCCGTTCAGATAGTGTGACAGCCCCGCCTTGGCGGCACCATAGAGGATCACCGGCTTGCGCGCGCGTTCGCCGGCGACCGAGCTGAACACGCACAACGTGCCGCCACCGGCGGCGAGCAATCGCGTGCGGGCCGCCTCGCAGAAGTGAATCGTGTTGGTGAAGTCGGCGGTGAGCACTCGATCGCGCAGCGCAGTGTCGCGCTCCAACTCGTCTTCGCCGGCGAACAGGCCGGCGGTGACGACGACCGTGTCGAAGCCGCCGAGCGTGGTGCTCGCTTGATCGAGCGCGGGTGCAAAGGTCTCGGGCTTGAGCAAATCGCAGTACGCCGTGCCGACCTCGCCGCGCGCACCGTGAATCTGCAAGTCGGCGGCACTGCGCGCGAGATCATCAATGTTGCGGCCAAGCAGGAACAGATCGTCGCCGCGTTGAGCCATCAGGCGGGCGAGCGCGCGGCCCATCCCCTGGGTCGCGCCGAAGCAAACAATTTTCACGGAGTGTCACCGAACACGCGCACCGACTGCGCGCTGCGCAGCGTGCCGTGCGGATCCCACTGACGGCGGACGCGTTGCCACGCTTCGAGGCGCGGCTCCATGCGGCGAAAATCCTCCGCGCGGGTGAAGGCGTCCTTGGCGAGGTACACGCGTCCGCCTCCGGCGATCACCACTTCGTTGAGCGCGTCGACCAACGCTTGGGTCTGCGCACTCACGGGCATATCGATGGCATACGAAATACCCGGCTTCGGAAACGACAGCATGCCTTTGCCCTCGGCGCCGCAGTCCTTGATGACCACCACGAACGACGGCGCGCGCCAACGGCGCAGGACGTCGAGCAGACGATGGTGCGCCGCGTAGCCGTCAGTCGTTGGAAGCAGGCACTGGTACTGAGTAAACCCGCGTCGACCGTAGAGGCGGTTCCAATCGCGGACGATGTCGAGCGGGTAGAAGAAGCTCTCCGGATGCACGATGCCGTGCGGCGGGCGCGCCGACATTGCGGCGTACACGAAGCGGTTGAACAGTCGACCCATCCACGGTTGCAGAAACCAATCTGGGAACACGGGTGGAACCGGCACCGGCTCGCGGAAGCGCGGCAGCCGCGGCGGCGCCTCACTCGGCTCGGCCCAGCGGCCTTTGTTGAGCAAGCCGCGGCCCATGCGCGGGCCGAAGTCGAGAAAGTCGGCCCAACTCACTGTCAGTGGCCACTTGGTGCTCGCGGCGCGCACGGCGTCGAGCAACGCGTCGAACGTCGGACAAACTTCAGTCTCCTGCCAGATCCACGGCGACGGGATGCGTCGCATGCGGAACTCGACCTCGAGAATGTGACCGGTCAGCCCCATGCCGCCCAGGGTTGCGCGGAACAGCTCGGGCTCTTGGGTGTCGGAGCATTCGACTACGCGTCCGTCGGCAACCCGCAAGAGCAGACGGGTCACGTGCTCGCCGAAGCAGCCGTCGACGTGATGCATCTTGCCGTGCACGTCCGCCGCCACCATGCCGCCGAGCGTGACGAATTGCGTACCCGGTGTGACCGGGGTGAACCACCCGCGCGGCATCGACCATTGCTTCAGCGCCCGCAGCGACAGCCCCGCTTCGGCGCGAAGGATGCCGGTGGCGGGATCGAAGTGAAGCAGGCGATCCGCTAACACCGAGCCGGCCAGCACATCGCGTTCGACGGCGGGCAAGGACGCGTCGCCATACGATCGGCCGAGTCCGCGGCTGAGCGCGGCGCCGTCGGTGATCGCGGCAAGATCCGCGGAACGCCGCTCGCGCCCGCGTGCCACGGGATAGCGTCCCCAGCCGCTCAGTTCGGAGAGTGGAACCTCGGCAGTCGCTGGTGCCGTCGCTGGCTCGCGCTGGGTCTCGGCTTGGCGGTCGCGGATCGAAGTGACGCGCGCGGTCATGCCTGCACTAGATACCGAATCACTGCGTTGAGTGCCACTGGTTTGCAGCGTGTCCCCTCCGACCTGTAGGGGCGACGCATGCGTCGCCCGCGGATGACACGCGCTAGCACGAACAGCGGAGGACGATGCATGCATCGCCCCTACATCGGAGAACGCCCAAGGGAGACAGGTCGGCCCCCTTCTTGACTAACAAACGTTCATTGGGATACAGGCTCGCGAGTTTCATGAAGCTGCGAAGAGTCATCGGTCCCGCCGCCGGCGTGTTGTTGGGCGGAGCGAGGGACGAATCATTGGAGAGCGCATGAGCACTGCAACCCGCGAATCGTCCCACGAATCATCCCACGAATCGTCCATCGCGCCGCTGAGCCAGAAGCAAGTGATGGAGTTTCCCTACAAGCACTCGACCGGCGAAACCGTAGGCCGTTTTCTCGCCGGCCTGAAGTCGCAGAAAAAGATTTGGGGTCAGCGAGTGAGCGGCCAGGGTGTCGTCGTCCCGCCGACCGGATACTCAGAAATCGACGCGTCAGCCGGCGGCGAGTGGGTCGAGGTCAAAGAGACGGGGACAGTCACCGCCGTTGCCAAGGTGCACAAACCAGTTGACGCCTTGCACCCGTCGACGACGCCGTTTGCGTTCGTGCTGGTGAAGCTCGACGGCGCGGACACAGCGCTCGCGCACATTGTGCGGGACGACCTCGCCAAGCTCCGCGTCGGTACGCGCGTGCAAGCGGTGTGGCAAGCGGACGATCAACGTTGCGGTTCGATCCGCGACATCGACTGTTTTCGCGTGATCGCCTGACGGATCAAGAGGGACCAATCATGAACGAACCGCCGCAGGAACCCGTCAAGTACGTCGAATCCAAAGTCTACCTGCCGTACGACTACATCGCCGGCGACTACAAGGCGCGTTACCTGGCCGCGCTCAAGGACAAGCGCATCCTCGGCTCGAAGTGCTCGCAGACCGGCAAGGTGTTCGTTCCGCCGCTGATTTGTTCGCCGGAGAGCTTCGCGCCGTGCACCGAGTTCGTCGACGTTCCGGACCGCGGCGTCATTACCACCTTCTGCACGGTCAACATCCCGGTGATCGGTCGCGACATCGAGCTGCCGTACGTCGCCGCGTCGGTGGCGCTCGACGGCGCGGCAATTTCGATCTTCGCGCTGATCCAAGAGTGCAAACCCGCCGACGTGCGCATGGGCATGCGGGTCGAGGCGGTGTGGAGACCCGATGGCGAGCGCCACGGCGATCACCAGGACATTCTCTACTTCCGACCCACGGGCGAGCCGGACGAGCGGCCCGAGTCGTACATCAATCGACTGTGAGACCAGCATGAGTACCCTGCGCAACGTTGCCATCGTCGGCTTCGCGCAATTGCCGGTGGTCGCGCGCGACGAGCACCGCATCTCGACCGAGATGCTGTACCCGGTCGTGCGCCAAGCCCTGGCCGATTGCGGTGTCGAGCGCGACGCCATCGACTACCAGATCGCCGGCTCCGTCGATTACATGGATGGGCGGCCGTTCGGCTTCGTCAGTGCCCTCGACGTGATGGGCTCGTGGCCGCCGCGCCAAGATCTCCATCTCGAAATGGACGCCGCGTTCTGCGCCTACTACGCGTGGCTGCGGATGCAAACGGGCGACTGCGACTCCGCACTCGTCGTCGGCCATGGCAAGACGTCCGAAGGCGAGCCGGATCGCGTGCTGAATCTACAGCTCGATCCGTACTACCAAGCGCCGATTGGTCTCGACCCCACGTCGAGCTGTGCACTGCAGGCGAGCGCGTACATGGCGCGCACGGGCGCGACCGACACCGACCTCGCTGCCATCGCCGCGCGCAACCGTGCCGCCGGCGCGCGCAATTCGGACAACCAAGTGCGCAGCGCGGCCTCCGCGACCGAGTTGCAGAAAACGCCGTGGGCGGTCGAGCCGTTGCGCAAAGGCTATCTCCCGCCGGTGGGCGAAAGTGCGACGTGCATGATCCTCGCGGCCGAAGGCAAAGCGGAGAAGCTGTGCGATCGCCCGGTGTGGATTCACGGCACGGATCATCGAACGGAGATGCAAACCCTCGGCGCCCGCGACCTCTCGCGCAGCGCCAGCGCGAAGTTGGCGGGTGAGAAGGCGCTGGCGATGGCCGGCTTGTCGCGGGCGAGCGACGCCGACGTGGTCGAACTCTACGCCACCACGCCGGTCGAAGAACTGATCGTGTGCGAAGCTCTCGGGCTGGATGCGAAGGCGGCGCGCCCGGTGATCAATCCATCCGGTGGTCCGTTATGCGCTCACCCGATCATGAGTACTGGCCTTGTCCGCATGGGAGAAATTTTCCGTCAGCTCTCCGGACGCGCCGGCGACCGGGCGGTAGCCAACGCGCGGCGCGGCATCGCGCACGCAATGCAAGGGCATTGCTTGCAACAGAATTTGGTCTGGGTTCTCGGGACCGAGCGGAGGTGGTCATGAAGCGCCCGGTCGCAGTGGTCGGGGTCGGGCAGACCCATCACACGACGCGCCGCTCCGATGTGAACATCGCGGGCTTGGTGCGCGAGGCCGTCGATCTGGCGTTGCGCGATGCCGGGCTCGAACACAAGGACATCGACGCGATCGTCATCGGCAAGGCGCCGGACATGCTCGAAGGCGTGGCGCAGCCGGAGCAGTTTCTCGCCAGCGCCGTTGGCGCGCACATGAAGCCGATGCTGCGCGTGCACACAGCCGGATCAGTCGGCGCATCGACCGCGCTCACCGCGGTGACGCACGTGGCATCCGGACTGTACGATCGCGTGCTCACCATCGCCTTCGAAAAGCAGTCGGAAGGCAACGCGATGTGGGCGCTGTCGCCGAACATGCCGTTCGTCGCGCCGCTGGTCGCCGGCGCCGGCGGGTTCTTCGCGCCGTATTGTCGCGCGTACATCGCCAAGACGAACTGCCCGCCGCACATTGGCCCGATGGTGGCCGCCAACGCGCGCGACAACGCCACGCGCAACGAGTACGCGCACCTTCGCGAGCCGATGACGGTCGACGACGTGCTGAATTCGCCGATGCTGTGGGACCCCATCCGCTTCGGCGAAACCTGTCCGTCGTCGGACGGCGCGATCGCGATGGTGGTGGCGTCGGAGGCGACTGCGAAGAAGGGCCCGCGCAAGCCGGCGTGGATCAAGTCGGGGTACTCGTACGCGGAGGCGATGTGGGTGCCGGGGCGCGATCAAGTCAGTCCGCGCGCCGGCCGGGTGTGTTCGCAGGCGGTCTACGACAAGGCCGGCATCACCGATCCGTGGAATCAGATCGACGTGGCCGAGATCTACGTACCGTTCGCCTGGTTCGAACCGATGTGGCTCGAGAACCTCGGATTCTGTGCGGTCGGCGAAGGCTGGAAGATCGTCGATCGTGGCGAGCAGAAGTTCGGGGCGCACTTGCCGATCAATCCCTCCGGCGGGGTGTTGTGTTCGAATCCGATCGGCGCGTCGGGGATGATTCGATTGGGCGAAGCCGCGCTACAGGTGATGGGCCGCGCCGGCGCGCATCAAGTCGAGGGCGCCAAGACCGCGCTCGGTCACGCCTACGGCGGCGGCGCGCAATACTTCGCGATGTGGATCGTCAGCAGCGAGCTGTAGAAAGCAGTAGGCGGTCGGCAGGGGGCGGTAGGCAGCAACCCCGCCTTCCCCAAAAAACAATCGTAGGGTGGGCATCGCCCACCAATTGATTGATGAGGAGTGAAATGTCTGAGCCAGCAATCTTGTACGAGAAGCGCGACGGCATTGCTGTCGTGACGATGAATCGTCCGGAATTTCGCAACGCGATCAATCCCGAGATGTTGTGCCGCCTCGCCGATGCGTGGCAGGACATCAACGACGATCCGACCGTGCGCGTCGCCATTCTCACCGGCGCTGGCGACAAGGCCTTCTGCGCCGGCGCCGATCTCGATCGCCTCGTGCGCATGATGCAGGGCTTGCGTCCGCCCGAGAGCGAGTACGACGAACGTCTCAAGAACGACGTCAGCATCATCTACAAGGGGTTGTTGCGAAACTACCGCGTCACCAAGCCGCTGATCGCCGCGGTGCGCGGCTTCTGCGTTGCCGGGGGCACCGAGCTGCTCACCACCACCGACATTCGGATCGCCGGCGACGATGCTCGCTTCGGTCTCGCCGAGGTGAAGTGGAGCCTGTTCCCGATGGGTGGCTCGACCGTGCGCTTACCGCGGCAGATCTCGTACTGCAACGCGATGGAGATCCTGCTCACCGGCGAGCAACTCTCCGCCGAGCGCGCGCTGCAGATGGGATTGATCAATAAGGTCGTCGCACCCGAGCAAGTCATGCCGGAAGCGCTGCGCTACGCCCGCATCATGAATGAGGCGGGCCCGCTCGCCGTCCAAGCCGTGAAGCGCTCGGTGGTGGAAGGGATCGGCCTCTCGCCGGAACAGGCTTTGGAGAAGGAACTCGAGATCGGCATCCCGGTCTCGATGTCGGAAGATTGTCGCGAAGGCACCAAGGCCTTCAAGGAAAAACGCAAGCCGATTTTCAAGGGACGGTGAAACGTCCACACCCAAATCGACTCGCCACGAACTGAGGTACCGCATGAGAAGCCACATCTTGACCCCTGTCGCGCTTGCGCTCTTGCTTGGCGCGTTCACCCCAAGTCGATCCGCGCAGGCGGCGGGCGAAGAAATCGCTCCCGGGTTGCACGTCGGCGACACGTTGGATCAAAGCAATGCCGACCTCGCCAAGGATCTGCTGCCGCCGGAGATTTTGAAGCACTACAAGAATGGCGACTACCGCAACAAGATCGTGGCGTACCCAACCGGCAACGCGCATTGGGAGAAAGCGTTCACGGAAGCGACCGAGAAGAACGCGGCCCAGCTCGACGTCGACGTGCGCGGAACGATCGTCGAGAAGGGCACCGGCAAGCAGCCGGCGTACTACTACGGTCTGCCGTTCCCCATCATCGACGAGAAGGATCCCAAGGCCGCGGTCAAGATCGTCTGGAATCAGTTTCTGGCCTACTGGGCGGGTGGTAACTCGTACAACAAAACGCTGGTGGTCATGCTCAATCCGAAGAGTACCGACCGGACCCTCGGCGCCAACGGCTGGTTCAATTTCCTCGATGGGCAGAGCGTCAAATACCGCCAACCGAATCCGATGAACTTGCAGAGCCAGTTTCTCGGCGTGACGACGATGCCGGCCGATCTGCAAGGCACCGCGTCGCTCTCGTGGCGCTATCGCGACGCCGACAAGCGCGATTCGGTGTGGGCCTTCATCCCCGCGTTGCGCCGCGTGCGCGCGGTCAGTCCCGCCAATCGTTCCGATGGCTATCTGGGGTCGGACATCAGCGGCGACGACGGCTTCTTCTTCGACGGCAAACCGGAGGACTTCGAGTGGAAGCTGGTCGGCAAACGCGACGGGCTCCGCTTGGTCGATCCCAACGCGATCGCGGGTCCGTTGAATATTCCGCCGGCACCGGGTGGTGGCTGGAGCACGCTCAGCGCGATCAACCCGCCGACGCTGGGATACGTCACGCCAGGCTGGACGGGCATCACCTGGGCGCCGGTCGATTTGATGTTGGCTAAGCGACAGTTTTGGATCATCGAGGCCATCCCGCACGACAAGTACTACCTCTACGGCCGCCTGCAGTTGTGGATCGATGCCGAGACCTGGGACGGCGCATGGAATAGCAAGTTCAACTGGACCGGCGAGCAAGTCCATACCTACCAACTCACCGCACGCGTGAATCACAAGGCGGGAGATGGCGCTGACCCCGAGTGGCTCCCGGCTGGCACCATGGTGTACGCCTGTGCCGAGAATACGAAGATGAACCGCGCCACGTGCAGCGGGATGCGCGCCGATGCCCAGTCGCCGTTCTATCGCCGCGTGCCGTTGGAACCCGAACTATTCGACTCGACCGCGCTGACGCGCTTCGGAAAATAGTCGCGGACGAAACTTCCACGATGACGCGCGAGACGCGGCGGCGCGGTAGTCAATGAGCCGGCGCACCGCAACCGCGGGCAACGGCGGAAATGGCGCCGGGGAAGGTCGCGCGACCCGCGACCTTATTCTCGATGCCGCCGAGCAGCACTTCGCTGCGCGCGGCTTCGCCGGCGTGTCGCTGCGTGCGATCGCCACCGACGCTGGTCTGAAGAATCCGGCCAGCCTCTATACGCACTTCCGCAACAAGCGCGCGCTCTACGAGTCGGTCTTGGCGCGTGGCCTCGATCCGATCAGCCGCGTCATCGCCCTGAGCGGGCGCGGCGGGCAGGCACCGAGCCTGTTTCTCGATCGCGTGTTCGACTGTTTGATTGCGCATCCGCACTTGCCCCGCTTGATTCAACGCGCGGCGCTCGATGACGGCGCGCACTTGCGCACGGCCCTGACCGCGCAACTGCGCCCGCTATACGGCACGGGCATGCGCGTGCTGGCGGGCACGACGCGTGGCTGGCCACGCGCGGACTTGCCGCATGTCGCCGCCGGTCTGTATCAGCTCATCTTCGGCTACTTCGCCAACGCGACGCTACTGGCCGCGGTTGCCCACGGCGATCCGCTCAGCCCGGCGGCCCTCGCGCGGCAACGCCGCTTTCTCAAGCGCGCGGTCGCGCAGTTGCTGGGCGCGAACGGTGCGGGTAAACGTGGCGCGAATGACTTGACAGCCGACGCGGCCGCAGCGCAAGGTGCCGCAGACATCCGAACTCGTGCGAGGGAATGATGAAAGTTCTGGTCAACTACGATCTCTGCGAAGGCAACGCCGTGTGCGTGAAGGTATGCCCCGAAGTGTTCACCCTCGGCGATGACGATCGCGCCTATCTGGTGAACAAGAGCCCAGGCGACGACGTTCGCGCCAAGGTCGAAGCGGCCGTGCGCCGCTGCCCGCGGCAAGCGCTGTCGATCGAAGGCTGACTCCGTCGCTTCATCGACGGGTCGGAAACCAATCGATGGAGAAAATCCACGCGCTGGCGAAGCAGGTCTCCAACTGGGGGCGCTGGGGTGCCGACGACGAACGCGGCACGGTCAACTTCATTACACCCGACGTCGTGATGCGTGCCGCCGCGTGCGTGCGGCGCGGCCAGGTGTTCAGTCTCGCTTTGCCGTTCAACGCCGACGGGCCGCAGATCGGCCAGGGCGGGCGCGTCAATCCCATCCATGTGATGAGCGCGGTCAACAGCGGTTACGGACCCGAGGGCGGTTTTCGTTTCGCCGACGACTTGGTGGTCATGCCGCTGCAATGCGCGACGCAGTGGGACAGCCTGGCGCACGTCCACTATGGCGGCCAGCTCTACAATGGATTTCCCGCGTCGACGACGACCTCGGCGGGCGCTGCGCGCAACTCGATCGACAAGCAAGCCGCCGGCATCGTCTCGCGTGGGGTGCTGCTCGATCTCGCGCGATTGCACCAGGTGGATCGGTTGCCGGTCGGCCGCGCCATCACGCCCGACGACCTCGAAGCCGCCGAGCGCGCCCAACACGTGCGCGTCAGCAGCGGCGACGTGTTGCTGCTGCGCACGGGCCACATCACTGTCTTTACCAAAGACGGCGACAAGACCGCGTACATGAAACAGATGCCCGGCCTCGGCATGGCGTCGGTCGAATGGCTGCACGCGCGCGAAGTGGCAGCGGTCGCCACCGACACCAGCGCGGTCGAAGTGATCCCGTTCGAAGATCCGACGACGCCACTGCCGGTCCACATGCTGTGCATCCGCGACATGGGCCTGACGCTCGGCGAGATGTTCAACCTCGAAGCCCTCGCCGCCGATTGCGCGCAGGATGGAGTGTACGAGTTCCTCTTCACCGCGCCGCCGTTAACCGTCACCGGCGCAGTCGGCTCGCCGCTCAATCCGTTGGCGGTGAAGTGAAGCGGTCGATTGCCGCGCACGATTCAGCTACGCTCTCGTTCGCATGTCGCTCACCGATCGCCAGCGCCGGGTACGCACTGCGACGACGCGAGTCGTTCGACCTGACACCGCGGCGGCGCGGGATCTCTCTGCCGCCGATGATGCGTATTGGGAGCACATTCCGTTGGACCAGCGATTCGCTTTCGCGTTCGAATTGAGTATGCAGCAATGGCGGCTGCACGGGTGGGATGGCGATTCGGCTAGCCAAAGACTTTCGCGATCTGTTACGCGAGTTCGTCGACCAGCGGGTGCGCTTCCTCGTCGTCGGCGCCTACGCCCTGGCGGTGTTGGGAAGACCGCGGGCGACCGGTGATCTCGATGTCTGGGTTGAGCCAACGGTCAGCAACGCTCGCCGGGTCCGCAAGGCGCTCGTAAACTTCGGCGCCCCGCTGCATGACTTAACAGCGAAGGATCTCGCGACTCCAGGCGTGGTGTTCCAGATCGGGCTGCCACCGCTCCGAATCGACATTCTGACGCAACTCACCGGACTCGACTTTCTCGCGGCCTGGGGGCGTCGCATGGAGGCCGACTTTGATGGCGTTCGAGTCGATATCATCGGTCGCGACGACTTCCTGCTCAACAAACGCACGATAGGACGGACGAAGGATCTAGCAGACGTTGAGCAGTTGGAACCGCGGAAACGTCCTCGACGTGTAAAGCCGGCGCGCCCCACTTGACCGACTGTCGGCTCACTCCGGAATGGGCACGCAGGTACCGAGCTCGCTGTAACACTCTCCCTTGACGCACGAACCACCGAGACACGGCGCGTCAGTCGTACAACCAGTTCGCTCGCAGCTCTTTGGAGTCGAGCCCGTAAAGCTGAAGCAGGCAAAGTACTGCGGGCAATCGGAATCAAGTGAGCACGGACGGCGAACGCAGTGATGCGATGAGGCACATGCTTCCCCCGGGGGACATTCCTTGTCGCGCATGCATCCGCGAAGACAAAGTCGCGAGAGGCTGCCGTAGCACTCATGGGGATCGGGATATTCGCAGACGAAGAGATCGCCGTAGCTGGCACAATCCGAATCTGAGTTGCATCCCCCTGTTGTCGGCGTCGCCCTGATGATTCCGCAACCCGCGAAGCCACCAGGCTCCAAACACCTTTCAAAGCCGATGCTGCAATCACCAGAGCCCCGGCAGCGACCCGGCGGCAACGTCGGTGTGGGGGTCGGAGTCGGGCTCGTTGTTGGCGCCGGGATTGTAAGGGTTGCAGTCGGTCCGACGGATCGGTTGTCGCTGTTGCCGCAGGCGCTGACCGCCAATGTCGCCAGTGCGACGATCGCGGCCCCGAATCCACGCATGCCGCGACGATAGACCACCATCGCGCGCGGAGTCCAGCGTCGCTACTTCTTCGAAGCCCTCGCTCCTCGCGCTCTCGGTAGCTTCGTCGTGGTTACGCAGAACGTGCGATCGACCAGCTGCTGCAAGCGTTCGACGAGCGCCGTACGATCGGCCTTCATGCCGCCGGCGACCCAATCAGCCAAGAGAACCTGATCCATCGCGCTGAATAGCTTGGCGAGATAGCCTGGATCTTCGTCGACGAACACGCCGGCTTTGATGCCACGCTTGAACACTCCGGCTTGCAGCGCATGAATCTCGCGCCACAGTTGCATGCGCGTGTCCTCGCTCGGCGTGGGTCCGAGCACCCAGGACGAGCCGTGGCGCAGATGCATGCGCAAGAAATCCGGGTGCGCGAGAAAGTAGCCGATGTACGCGTCGGCCAGGTTGCGCAGCGCCGCGCGTGGCGCCGCGTCACGCCCCAGTACATCGCGGACGAGCTCCAGCAGCTCTTCGCCGCGGGCTTCGAGGATAGCGCGGAACAGATCGTCCTTGCTCGGGAAGATCGCGTAGATCGTGCCCATCGACAGCCCGGCCAGTGCGGAGATCTCCTGCACCTTGGCGGTCTCGAAGCCGCGATCGGCGAATACCTTCTCGGCCATGTCGAAGATGTGCTGGCGATAGAGATCGGTGCGGGCTCTGCGTGCCTCCAGGCGTGGCTGGCGCGCCTCCCCGCGGGGCTTGCGACGCATGCCCAGCTCATAGCACTCGAAAAAAGGATTGACAACTCGTATTTCCGAATGCTAATTCGATAAACCGAATCACGTCACACACGGAGGCCTTATGGAGTTTGGGATCTTCTCGCAGATGCACGTGCCGCCTTGGGACGACGAACACTCGCGCTACTTGCGCGAGCTGGAAGTCTCGCAGGCGGTGGACGCCGTCGGGTTCAAGTACGATTGGGCACCCGAGCATCACTTCCTGCAGCACTACTCGCACCAACCGGCCCCTGAAGTCTTCCTGAGTTGGGTGGCGGCGCGCACCACGCGCATTCACGTCGGCACCGCGATCACCAACATCACCGCGGCGGTGAATCATCCAGCGCGTGTCGCCGAACGCATCGCGACGATGGATCATCTGTCCGAAGGCCGCGTCGAGTTCGGCACCGGCCGCGGTTCGTCGTCGGCCGAGTGGGGCGGCTTTGCGATCCCGTCAGCAGCCGAGACCAAGCCGATGTGGCGCGAGTCGCTCGAACAAATTCCGCTCATGTGGCGCGACGAGCCGTACGCGTTCGAGGGCAAGTACTTCCGCATGCCCGAGCGCAACGTCCTTCCCAAACCGTACACCCGGCCGCATCCGCCGATGTGGCTGGCGTGCTCGAGCCCCAACACGTTCGCCGAATGCGGCGAACTTGGCCTGGGTTGCCTGTGCTTCACCTTTGGCACGCCGACGGAAATTGCCGCGCACGTGCGCGCGTACAAGGACGGCATCAAGCGCTGCAAGCAGCCGGTCGGCGCATACATCAACGACAACATCGCGGTGACGACGAACATGTTCTGCCTCGAAGACGGCGACGAAGCGCGCCGGCTGTACGCCGACGCCAAGGTGGAACGTTTCACCGAATACTTCCTTCAGTGGCTCGACTCGATCCCGCGTCCGAAGGGACTGCCGCCGACCGGGCCGGTCGGTCCCTTGCCGCAGTCGACCCCCGAGCAACTCAAGGCCGGCCTCGCCGCCGGCGGTCGCCAGATCGGTTCGCCGGAAGAGATCGCCAAGGTGGTCAAGATGTACGACGACATCGGCGTCGATCAGCTCATCTACGCGCCGCTGACGTTGACCCTCGATCAGAAGCACGTGCTGCGCTCGATCGAAGCCTTCGGCAAGCACGTCTTGCCGAAGTTTGATAAGGATCCGGTGCATAGCACGCGCCGGCAACGCGAGGCGCAGTTGGCAGCGAAGGCGGCGTGAACGCGCGGAGGTCAGAGCAAAGTGATGAGCGACAAGACCTTCCGTCATACCGGCGAAAGCCGGTATCCAGGAGGGGTGTGGGGCTCGATCCTGGATTCCGGCTTTCGCCGGAATGACGAGTGGCGAGATCGCTCCAGATGCGGGCAAATCCTCTGCGAGCGGGGGCGAACTGAGTCGACACGATGAGCGCACCGGTCTTCGATAAAGTCCTCATCGGCGGCGAATGGGTCGCCGCGGCCAACGGGACCTATCAAATCACTAACCCGGCGACGGAAGCGCCGGCGGGCTTTGCCCCCGAGTGCTCGGTCGCTCAAGTGCAGGCGGCCGCGCACGCTGCGCGTGACGCGTTCGAGCGCGGGCCGTGGCGCACGATGAGCGGCGCCGAACGCGGCGCGTTGCTCTTCAAGGCGGCGGAGAAGTTCAAGGCCGAGATGGCGGGACTCGTCGATCTGACCATCGCCGAGACCGGCGCGCTCAAACCGGTTGCGGTGTCGCAGCAAGTCGGCGCGGTCCCCCTGCGTTTGGCGAAGAATGCCGAACTCGCCACGGCGCCGATCGAGGAAGCGCTGGCGCCGCGCGATCTCGCGGGGCGCGGCATCGCTGCCGGCCTCGTCGTGCGCGAGCCGATCGGCGTGGTCGCCTGCATCACTCCGTTCAATTTTCCGATGACCAATTGCGCCGGTAAAATCGGACCGGCGCTCGCTTGCGGCAACACCGTGGTGGTGAAGCCGTCGCCGGTCGATCCGCTCGGCGTCGCCGAGCTGTGTCGCATAGTCGATTCGGTGCTACCGCCGGGCGTCGTCAACTTCGTTTCGGGTTCCGGGGCGGACATCGGCGAAGCGCTGACCACCTCACCGGATGTCGACATGATCTCGTTCACCGGCAGCACAGTGGTCGGCCGGATGATTCAGGCCAGCGCGGCGGCGCGCTTCAAGCGCACGTTGATGGAACTCGGCGGCAAATCCGCCAACATCATCTTCGCCGACGCGGATCAAGCCAAGGCGCTCGCCAGCGCGATGCAAGTGTGGACGTTTCACAGCGGCCAGATCTGCATTGCCGGCACGCGCGTGCTGATTGAGCAATCGATCTACGACGAGTTCACCAAGAAGCTGGCCGCCGCGGGAACGACGCTGAAGATCGGCGATCCCAACGAGCCAGGCGTCGTTGTCGGACCGCTGGTGTCGGCGACGCAGCGCGAACGAGTTGAGCGCTGCATCGCCACCGGAATCGCCGAAGGAGCAACGCTCGCTTGCGGCGGTAAGCGGCCCGTACATTTGCCGCGCGGCTACTACGTCGAGCCGACGCTGTTCACGCAGGTCCGCAACATCATGACCATCGCGCGCGAAGAGATCTTCGGCCCGGTGATCACCGCGATCCCATTTCGCGACGAAGCCGACGCCATCGCCATCGCCAACGATTCCGAATACGGTCTCTACGGCTACGTCTGGACCGGCGACAGCGCGCGCGGCTTACGCGTGGCGCGCCAACTGCGCACCGGCACCGTGCAAATCAACGGCAGCGGCATGAACCCCGACGCGCCGTTCGGCGGCTACAAACAAAGCGGCATCGGCCGCGACGGCGGACGCTACGCGCTCAACACTTACAGCGAACTGAAATACATCGGGTACACGGCGGCGTGATCCGACTGGTGATTCGTGACTGGTGACTCGTGAACGGTAACTGGGGAAGATGATGAAAGCTGCAGTGTTCTACGGCGTCAATCGGCCGGTGGTTGTCGAAGAGGTGAGCGTGCGCGATCCGGGGCCCGGCGAAGTCCGCGTCGCGCTCAAAGCCGCCGGCCTTTGTCACTCCGACCTCAGTGTGATCGACGGCACCATCCCGTACCCGACGCCGGTGGTGTTGGGGCACGAGGGCGCAGGAGTGATCGACGCGGTCGGCACTGGCGTAGTGTCGGTGAAGGAAGGCGATGCGGTGATCGTCTCGACGCTGTCGCATTGCGGGCGCTGCCGCGCTTGCGAAGTCGGCCGGCCGACCGAGTGCCGCAACGCACCAAGTCCGAAGGATGCCAAGCCGTTCACCGTCGACGGCCAACCAGCCTATCAGTTCGCCAACGGCTCGGTGTTCGCCGAGTACACGGTAGTGCGTGAGCAGGGTGCGATTCCGATCGATCCGCGCGTGCCGTTCGACCGCGCGTGCCTCATTGGTTGCGGGATCATGACCGGCTTCGGCGCGGTGGTGAACCGCGCGCGGGTGGAAACCGGCGCGACGATGGCGGTGTTCGGCGTCGGCGGCATCGGCCTGAATTGCGTGCAAGGCGGCGTGATGTCAGGCGCTGCGAAGATCATCGCAGTCGATGTGATGCCGCAGAAGCTCGAATGGGCGAAGCGCTTCGGCGCGACGCACGTGATCGACAGCTCGAAGGACGATCCGGTCGCCGCGATCAAAGCGCTCACCGACGGTGGCGCCGACTACACCTTCGAGGCGGTCGGCAACATCGCCGTCATCAAGCAAGCGCTCGAAGCGCTCGGCCCCGGCGGCGCGCTTACAATCGTCGGCGTGCCGAAGCTCGGCACCAGTTTGGATTTCGTCGTCCACGCGCTCTATCAGAACAAGGCGATTCTCGGCTGCCGCTACGGCACCGCGCGGCCACGGGTCGATTTTCCGATGCTGGCCGAACTCTATCTCAGCGGCCGGCTGAAGATCGATGAATTGATTACGCATCATTACGCACTCGATGATTTCCATCATGCGCTCGATGATCTGCGGCAAGGACAGCTCGCGCGCGGCGTGTTCGATTTGGATGCGCGCGCGTAACGGCAAATTGGCAAGGAGGACATCTCATGGGTAAGTTCGGGCACTATGTCATCGATGCGGATGGGCACGGCGGCGATCAGCCGAATTGGCAGGCGCGCATCCCGGCCCAGTTCCAACCCAAGTGGGAAGAGCGTCGCGAGAAGATCAAGAAGCAGTTCGCCAATCTTCCCGGTGTCGGCGTCAAAACCACGCAGGGCAAGGCCAAGCTCGACAGCCTCGAACGTCCGGGGATGACCGACCCCAAGGCACGCCTCGAAGACATGGACCTCGAAGGCATTGATCAAACGATCATGTTCCCCGGCGGCGCCGGCGAGGAGTGGGCCGGCCTCGATCGCGATTTCGCCATGGCGCTGTGTCGCACGCTCAACGATTGCCGCGCCGAGTACACCGCTCACAATCGCAAGCGGCTCATGACGGTGGCCAAGCTTCCGTTGATCGATCCGGAGGCCGCCGTCGCCGAGTTGCGCCGCGCGGTGACCGAACACGGTATGGTCGGCATGGTGGCGCCGCAGCATGTGCGCGACAAGAACCTCGATCATCCGAGTTTCGACATCGTCTGGCGCGAAGCCGAGCGGCTCGGCGTCGCGGTGTGCATTCATGGTGGCGGGCAGGCGATCGATCAGGTGCCGATCGGTGTCGATCGCTTCTCGACCCGCCTCGAGACGCACGCGTTCACCCATCCGGTCGGTCAGATGCTGGCCGTGATGTCGTTCACCGTCGGCGGCATTCTGCATCGCTTCCCGAAATTGCGCGTGGCCTTCCTCGAAGCCAACGTCGGGTGGCTGCCGTTCTGGCTCGATCGCCTCGACGAGCACTGGGAACTCACGCCGGAACAAGCGCCGCACATCGATCGCAAGCCGAGCGAATATTTTCTCTCGGGTCGCTGCTTCATCGGTTGCGACCCGGACGAGCGACAGATCCCGAACGTGATCAACTCGCTGGGCGAAGGTGTCGTGGTGTACGCCTCCGACTACTGCCACTGGGATTGCAGCTTCCCCGACACGGTGAAGATCATCGAAGAGCGCAGCGATCTGTCCGCGAACAGCAAGGAACACATCTTCCACAAAAACCCGGCGCGACTGTACGGATTGTCGTGAGGAGGGTTTCACCACAGAGGCACAGAGGTCACAGAGGTCGGGCCACAGGGCGGGTTCCTCTCAAGGTCTCCTCGGTGTTCTCGGTGCCTCTGTGGTAGGCCTCTATTCCCATGCCAGTTGACTTGAAGGAGCTGCTCAATCCCGCGCACAGTGCGCTGCTGCTGATGGAATGCCAAGAGGGCGTCATCGGCAGCGGCGGAGCTGGGCGGTTGAATGCGCTCGCCGATGCGGTGGCGCGCCACGGCACGATCGCGCAGATTGCGCGCGTGCTCGCCGCGGCGCGCGCGGCCAAGGTGCCGGTCTTCTATCTCACCATCGCGCGGCGCGCCGACAACGCGGGCGCGACGGCGAATTGTTTGTTGCTGGCGTTGGGCCGCAAGGGTGATCCGCTGCTGCCCGGCTCACCGCGGCAAGCGATCGTGAACGCGCTGGCGCCGATCGATGGCGAGTTCGTGCTCAATCGCTTCCACGGCGTCACGCCCTTTCACGCCGGCGAACTCGATCAGTTGCTGCGCAACTTGGGCGTGAAGACCGTGGTCGCCACCGGCGTATCGATGAACATCGGCATCCCCGGGATGACGATCGAAGCCGTCAACTGCGGCTATCAAGTCGTGATCCCGCGCGGAGCGGTGACCGGTACGCCGGATGAGTACGTCGACGCTGTTTTCGAACACACGTTGCGCTTGCTGGCGACGATCACGACGGTGGATGAGGTCGTGGCGGCGTGGCGATAGGTTGGTTCGAATGAAGGTTCCGTCTGTGGCCCCTCGATACGCCGCCCTTCGATACGAAGCCTTCGGCTTCTACTCAGTGCGGCTACTCGGGGAAGCGGTTTTTTCCTCGGCGAGCCCAATCCCCGTTTGCCCGACTAGATTGCGAAGCAATCGTATCGAGGGCCGGCTTCCTGTTGAGAGAGGGTGAGGGCAAGGCGAAGGATGTCGGCCGATCGCTTTCACAATCGCATCGTCTACATCACCGGCGCCGGCTCCGGCGTTGGCCGCGCGACGGCCGCGCGTTTCGCGAACGAAGGCGCGCAGGTATTCGCGGCCGATGTGAACGAAGACGGCATACGGGAGACGGTCGCGGCGATCCGCCAGTCCGGCGGCGTCGCCGAGGGCGGGTTGTGCGACGTCGCGAAGATGGAATCCGTGCGCGCGTCGATCGCCGCCGCGGTGAAGACATTCGGCGGCCTCAACGTGCTGGTCAATGCCGCCGGCGTCGGCAAGAGCGCGCGCTTGGAAGAGATCGACGAAGCCGAGTGGCAGCGGGTGATCGGCGTGAATCTCAACGGCGTGTTTCACACCACGAAGACCGCCGTCGAGCATCTCTTGAAGCAACCGGGTGGCAGCATCGTGAGCATCTCCTCGATCGCCGGCCTGCGCGGGCAAGCGTACAACTCGCACTACTGCGCCTCGAAGGCCGGGTTGCTGAATTTCACCCGCTCGATCGCGTTGGAGTTCGCCAGCCGTGGGCTGCGAGCGAACTGCGTCTGCCCCGGCGGCGTCAACACGCCGTTGATCCGCAACTTCATCCCGCGCGAAGATTTCGAGCCGCAGCTCATGGCCTACTACGGACCGCCGACGGCGCAGCGGCTCGGCGCGCCGGAAGACATCGCCGCGATCATCACGTTCCTCGCCTCCGACGACGCGCGCATGATCAACGGCGCGGCTGTGGTCGCGGATTTCGGAACCATGGCGTAGGCCAGCGCGGAATCTTGATGGATTCGCCATTGACCATCCTCGATGTGCTCACGCTGCACGCCGCGACGCGCGGCGCGCACCCGTTCATCTTTCACGCCGGGCGGCGGGTGACCTATCGGCAATTCGATCGGTTAACAAACCAAGCCGCGCACGCGCTGCGCTCGCTCGGCGTCAGTAAGGGCGATCGCGTCACGCTGGCGATGGGCAACTCGGTCGACTTTCTCGTCGGCGCGTTCGGAATCATGAAGGCCGGGGCGGTTTACAATCCGGTCAATCCCGCGCTTGGCGCGAAGGAGCTGGCGTACATCCTGTCGCACGCCGCGCCGAAAGTGATCGTCACGGACATCGCGAACGCGCCGCACATCGTGTCGCCGCAGTTGCCGCTGCCGCCGGGAGCCACCGTGGCCGTGTTCGGCGCGTACGAAGGCACCGTCGCATTCGATCAACTGCTGGCGCGGAGTTCGGACGACGCGGTGCCGATCACGCTCGGCGCCAGCGATCCATCGACGTTGCTGTACACCTCGGGCACCACCGGCAATCCGAAGGGCGTGGTGTTTCACCACGGCAGCACCGGCGCGGCGGGCAAACACTTCTTGCAATGCCTTGGCATCAACGGCGACGACACGATCGTCGCCGTCACGCCGCTGTTTCACGGCAACGCGTGGGGCGCCACGGTGACTGCGCTGCAAGCCGGCGGCACGGTGGCCTTTCCCGCTGCTTTTCACGTCTCCGGGTTCTGGCCGCTCGTCCACGCCAGCCACGCCACCGTGCTCTACACCCTCGGCACCGTGCTTGCGATGTTGCTGACCCGCGAACCGAGCGAGCTCGAACGGACAAGTAAGTTGCGCGTCATTCTCGGTTTGGGGAGCGCGCCGATTCGCGACCGCATCATTGAACGCTTCGGCGTGCGGCATGTGGCCGAATGTTTCGGATCGACCGACGCCGGCGTGGTGACCATCGAGCCGATGGGGCACCCGCCGCGCGCCGGCTCCGCCGGGCCGCCGGTGCCCGGCGTGGCGATTCGCATCTGCGACGATGCCGGCCAGCCGCTCAAACCGCGGGAGGTCGGCGAGATCACGATTCACTCGCCGCACCACATGGCCGAGTACCTCCACGATCCCGAACAAACGGCGCTGACGCTGCGCGACGGTTGGTTCTTCACCGGCGATCTCGGCTACCTCGACGAGGACGGTTGGCTCTACTTCGTCGATCGTAAACGCGACGTGATTCGCCGCGGCGGCGAGAACATCTCGTCGGTGCTGATCGAGAAAACCTTGCGCGAACATCCGCGCGTCGTCGAGGCCGCGGTCATCGGCATCCCCGATCCGGTGCTGGGTCAGGAAGTGAAAGCGTTCGTCGTCCTCAACGGCCCGGCGACCGCCGACGAACTACGCGCGTTTGCCGCTGAACGGCTGGCCAAATTCCAAGTGCCGCGGCTGTGGGAATTCCGCGACTCGTTGCCGAAGACCCCATCGCAGCGCGTCGAGAAGTACAAGCTGCGGCAGGAGTCCGGCACCAGCAAGCCGTTGCTCGGCTGAGCGCGTCCGCTTGCGAAACCTGTCGCCATGAGCGCCCCGCCCGTCGCGCTCATCAGCTGGTCAGGCAACGTGTTGCATCTTGTTCGCGAAATCGCGCCCAGATGTCGGAGGAGGCAGCGGCTTCTGGTCGGTCTTGTAGAGCGCGATCGCTTCCTCCACGATTCTGCAGAGCTCGTCGAACACTTCGCGTTCGTTGTCGCCGTGGCATCCCCCGTAGATCAAGCCGGGCGCGCTGCCGACGTAGGCCTGATCTTCGTCCGACCACTCCACGATCTTTGCGTAACGGGCACTCTCTTTCATTTCTTTGACTCCTCAAGCGCAAGCCGCACCGCCCGAACTTGGTAGTGCTTCGCATCATCGCCCAAATTGCCGGATATGACCACAGGTTTGGCGACGTTCGGATGGACGTAGTTTCGATGACTTCCCTTGCCTCCCCGGTCGGCAAAGCCCGCTCGTTGGAGGTCAGCGATGAGTTCTCTCACCTTCGCTGGCACTTGTTTGTCCCCTGTTCGTCGCTCGCATAACGTCCATCCTTCAGCGGCCGCCGAAGGCGTTGGACGGCACCTGACAGCGCACGTGATCGCCCCTACTTCAGGTCTGGATCATGTATCCGAGATGATGTCGTCGAGCACCTCATTCATCCCGTATATTCGCTCCTTTAGGATTCCGTACAGCTCCGCAAAGCTCGCCTGGGCTTCCTTGGTGCCGATATCGGACGTCTTGTAGGTAACAATTGGCGTGTGCCCCCAGTCGGGATCATCATAGGCAGCAAGGTCAGCTAGCTCTGCGTCGCCGGGGTAGTACCAAAGGTAGTATTCGCCCGAATGGTCCACTCGGATCGACCACTTGTGCTTGCCTTTGTAGAGGAAGAATAGCTCTCCCCGATCCTGACCCTGAATCACGCCGGTGATAAGGTCGGCATGGATAATCATCGCATTGACTGCTTGGACAACCTTGCTCATTTCACGCTCCACTCTCGGAGTTCATGTTTCGGACCTGAAGATTGCGTACAACCTCTCTGATCTCGGCGACCATAGAACGCTTGCTTGGTTCCGCGAGTCGTTTGCCGGAGGCGAAAGCTTCGACCCTTTCGGGCATTGTCGGGGCTGCGCTCAGCAGCCGGGTGTTACCACGAATCTGCCCAGCAATCTCGTGAAGGATGTTCTTGATCTCGGGAATGTCGGTTGGCTCGTTCGCGTTGTACTCGCTCAATCTATCCAGCTTTCCGACAATGTCTGAAAGCGTCGTCTGGTAGGACCAGTTGAGCAGCAGCGAAAGGGCTGTCGAGAGCTCCTTACGCTTTGCGAAGAACACCACGATCGCAATCGCGGACGCAACGATGGTGAACAGGTTTGAGATGAGCGAAACCGAATCAATGATCATTCGAAATGTGTCCATGAGTGCGGTGTAGGGGATGACGTTGGTTTGGTGCCATCTAACTACAATTCGCCCCCTCCGAACAAACTCCGCAACCCCAGCGAGCCCCGCAGCATAGCGTCCCACCGCGGCGACCCTTCATGCATCACGAGTTGTTTGGAAGTCAAATCGCTACAAGACGGAAGGTCGTCCTCCCTTATCTGGTGGCGAATAGGATGCACCTCTTGCGGGCTCACGCCCCTTCGACTCATCCGGCAGCAGCCATGCGGACATCGAGCCATCACGGCCACGCGTGCCTGTCGAGCAGTGGCGCTACCGTCACCGCAACGCCCGAATCTCCAAGTCGCTGACGACCGGCTCGATCACGTTGCCCATGCGCGAGACACTGCAACGCAGTCGGCGCCACGGCGCGGTCTGCTCCTCGGGAGGTGGCACGAGCTGTGCGATTGCGCGTCCGCGTTTGGTGATCAGCACCGGCTTCCTGGTTTTTCGCATCGTTCCATTTGGCACTCGGGGTGCGCTGACAGCGCACAACGAGACCGCTTGAGATTTTTCGATCGACCAGCCTACATTCCCGACGCAACTCAACCGAGACGAGCCAGACGAACGAGGTGTGCGATTGATGAGCGAGCCTGTTGCGATGACTGACTACCGCGGCCGTTTCGATCCGGAGTTTCACCTCGGGATGCTCTCGCGCCAGGCGCTGGCGGTGCTCGGGCGCGAGTATCAGCTCGCCGCGCACTTGCAGGACCGCGCCGGCATCCCGCAGGTGCTCGCGCGCTACGGCGCCACCGCGATGCGCGAAGTCGCCATCGCCGAGTGGATGGGCGCGAGCCCGGTCTACACGCAGCGCATGCAGCAGGCGCTGCGCTTTCACGGCGACGACGTCGCGACGATCTTCAAGGGCATGCAGTTCGACGTCGGCGCCCCGCACGGCTTTCTCGATTTTCGCTTCCGCATCAACGACGACGGCAGCGGGGAGTTTTGGCTGCCCTACTGCGGCGCGTTGATGGACGTCGAGCCGATGGGCGAGGAGTTCGTCGTCGGCATGTGTCATCACATCGAGGACCCCACCTTCGACGCCACCGCAGTGGCGACCAATCCGCGCGCGCAGGTGCGGCCGATTCATCGGCCGCCGCGCGTGCCGGCGGATCGCGCGCCGCACTGCCATTGGCGCGTGCGCATCGAGCCGCAGGCGACTCCTGTGGTGGAGATCGCGTTGACCGCGAAGGTGCGTCAGTCGCGCCTCGCCCGCCTCGCGCTCGCGCCGCCGCCGCCCAAGCTCGGTGAGTCTGGTGGCGAGCAAGGTGGCAATCAAGGCGGATGGACTGACTACTCGGGTCCGTTCGACCCCGACTTTCAACTCGAAGATCTCGCGCATCCCGCGCTCGTCACGGTCAACCAAGAATTCTGCGTGCAGGGACACCTGCTGGTGCGCGCGTTCATGACAACGCTCGCCGAGCGCTGGGGCGACGACGTCGCGCGTGAGATCGCATCGCAGCAGTGGGTCGGCATCGCCGGCCTGGCCGCGGAGCGAGTCGCCGCCGCGATGAGTATCGAGGGCGACGACTTGGACGCGATCGCTAAACTCCTTCAACTCCATCCCGCGTTCCATCCGCGTGCGTACGTCGACTTCCGCGTGCAGCGCGTTGGCGATGCCGTGCACTGTTGGATCGGCGAATGCGCCGCGCTGTCCGAGGGCGATGCCTACTCGTGGTTTGCGCTGCTCGGATCGCAGCCGCACCGCGCGCTCGACGCGATTGTGCGGACCGTGAACCCACGCGCGCGCTGCCGGCCGCTGCACGTCACCGGCGCGCGTGTTGCGTGGTCGATCGTGATCGATCCGAATGCCGAGCCCGCAGCCGAGCCACCCGAGGTCACGCTCACCAAGTTCAGCAAAGGGGCGCGCTTCCAATTCGTCCAGCGCCGTGCGCTGCGCCCGTAACAACCTATTGAAAGGTGCGGCGCCCTTCGAGACGGCGCTGCACGCCTCCTCAGGACGAGCGGAAGAGCGTTGTGGCAGAAGGGGAGAACCGTTCATGCTGAGGAGCGCCGCGACAGGCGCGTCTAGAAGCATGCGGGGTCTTTCAACGGGCTGTTGACCCGTCACACCACGCACGGGGCGACAACGGGTGCATCGAAACCCGTTGCCGTGTATAGTTCCGCGCCGTCATCACTTGGAGGACTCCATGGCCATCGAACCGTTTCGTATCAACGTGCCCGACCACGTCCTCGACGATCTCAAGCAGCGGTTGGCGCGCACGCGTTTCCCCGACGAGGTGAACGACGCCGACTGGAGCTACGGGACCGACCTGGCGTACTTGAAGGAACTCGTCGAGTACTGGCGCACGCGCTACGACTGGCGCGCCGCCGAGCGCGCGCTCAACCAGCTCCATCACTTCCGCAGCGACATCGAGGGACTCGGTGTCCATTTCATTCACGAGCGCGGGGTGGGGCCGAAGCCGCTGCCGCTGCTGATTAGCCACGGCTGGCCGGGATCGGTGGTTGAGTTCCTGAAGATCATCGGCCCGCTGACTGATCCCGCGCGACACGGGGGTGATGCGGCGGACGCCTTCGATGTGGTCGCGCCATCGCTGCCGGGCTACGGGTTCTCCGATCATCCTCGCTCGCCCGGCATGCATCCCGGGAAAATGGCCGACGTGTTCGCCGCGCTGATGGCGCAACTCGGCTACACGCGCTACGGCGCACAAGGCGGCGACTGGGGCGCGATCATCACCACCTGCCTCGGCTCGCAGCACGCCAAGCAACTGGCCGGCATTCACCTCAACATGGTGGTGGCGTTCCCGCCCGATGAAGCCAATCCGGGCGACGGGCTGAACGAAGCGGAGATCGTCCGGTTGATGGAGATGCAGCGCTTCATGCGCGAAGAAACCGGCTATCAGCAGATCCAGGGCACCAAGCCGCAGACGCTCGGCTATGCGCTCAACGACTCGCCCGCCGGGCTCGCCGCCTGGATCGTCGAGAAGTTTCGCACCTGGACCGATTGCAATGGCAACGTCGAGAGCCGTCTCAGCAAAGACGAGATGCTCACCAACATCACCATCTATTGGGTGACCGAGACCGCACCGTCGTCGATCCGCTTGTACTGCGAGGCGATGCGCTCCGGGTTATTCCCGCCGCGCGGCATTCGCATCGACGTGCCGACTGGCTGCGCGATCTTTCCGAAAGAATTGTTCAAGCCGCCGCGCGCGTGGGCGGAGAAAGTTTACGACGTGCAGCGATGGACCGAGTTCGAATCGGGCGGACACTTCGCTGCGATGGAAGAGCCGCAGGCGCTGGTCGATGACATTCGCGCGTTCTTCCGCCCGTTGCGCGGTTGAGCGGCGCGGCGGCGGTTGATCGCGCGGGCCGGCATGCGACGGGGCGGAGTCGAATGGCTGGTGCCGGCGGCGCTGGCCGCCGCGATGCTGGCGTTCACCGCGCTTTACGCTGCCGACGTGCCGTTCTCCGATTCGTGGGATCACACCGAGCTGATCGCGGGCATTCGTCCGCTCACGCTCGAATACCTGTGGCAGCAACACAACGAGCATCGCTTGATCTACGAGAAGCTGCTGCTCGCCGCCGGCTGGTGCCGGGCGACGCATTGGAACGAGTACGGCGCCGCGTTCGGTTGCACCATTCTCCTCGTACTCGGCGGATTCGTGTTCCTGCGCGGCGCGCTCCGCGAACGGCCGCAGCTCAGCGCAACCGTACGCGTGCTGCTCGTGGCCAGTCTCGCCGGCTGGTTGTTCACGCTGCGGCAGTGGGAACACATGGTGTGGAGCAGCGGCTTTTCATGGGGCGTGTTGTATCTGTTCATCGTCCTGTTCGGCGAAGCATTCCGCCGCTACGTCGACACCGGCCGCGGCGGATGGCGAGTCGCGGTGTTGGTGGTGGCCACGCCGCTCGGGCTGATTCACGGTCTGGCCCTCTCGCTGTTCGTGCTTGTATTCGGTGCGCTGACACTCGCCGCCCGCGAGTCACTGCCGCGCGGCTATCTCGGGCTCTGTGTGGTGGCCGGGCTGGTGCTGGCGACGTACTTCATCGGCTACGAAAAACCCGCCGGCCATCCCGATATGCTGGCGGCGCTGGTGGATCCGCTCGCCACGCTCAAGTACGTGCTGATCTGGCTCGGCAGTCCGTTCTTCCCCCGGCCATGGGGCGCCGGCGTGTCGGGGATCGCTCTCGTACTGGCGGTGCTGGCCTGCCTCGTCCGCACGATGGCGATGAGTGATCCGCTCCGCGCGCTGCGTGATGTCGCGCGGCGCTATCCGCTGATGATCGTCGGCGCGATCATCCTGGCGATGACGATGGTTGGCCGCGTCGGGTATGGCTACACGCAAGCGATCACGCCGCGCTACGTTCACCTCTCGCTCCTCATCGTGGCCAGCGCGAGCTTGTTCGTCTTCGACTGCGCCCGCAATTGGCCGCGCCGCGCGCGCACGGCGCTCGTACTCGTGCTGCTGTTGGTCTCCGCCCGAAGTTGGGTGGCGGGATCCGCCAACGCCGCGATCGATGCCGCGACGCTGCGCGCCGCGCGCCTCAACTATCGCGACTGCGTGCTCGCGCACGGCGACGACTTCTCCGGTTGCGATCCAACCGCCCTGTATCCCGGCGGCCACCGGGTGCACGAGCGCACCGCCATTTTGCGCGAACACGGACTCAGTTTCTTCCGGCGTTGACGCCGAGGGATCGTCCTACGGCCGCACTTCGTAGTACGCGTTGACCGGATTCTCGAAGTCGTGACGGGTGAAGCGGGTGAAGCCCGCGGCGGCCGTCATCTCGCGCGCCACTTGCTCGGTGAACCCGAGCGTGCCCAGTCCGGCGCCGCCAGGCTCCGACAAGGCCGACGACATGCAACTCATGATCGAGAAGCCGTACATCATCGCCACCATCGGATTGCGTTCGAGGTTCTCTTCGAACGTCGGCTTGCCGTTGATGTCGGCGATCAGCAAGGTGCCGTCGAGTTTGAGCGCCCGACGGATCGCGCCGATCGCCACGTCGGGATGTGCCATGTCGTGCAGGCAATCGAAGGTGGTGATGAAGTCGAAGCCGGCGTCGCCCGGCAACCCATCGGTACGCGCATCGTGAAACGTGGTGTTGGTGACGCCCGCCGCTTGCTGGTTCACCGCCGCGCGCGCCAAGGCGTGCTTGGAGATGTCGTAACCGTGAAAGGTGGACTTCGGATACGCCTTCGCCATCTCCAGCAACGCCACGCCGGCGCCGCAGCCGACGTCGGCGACGAGCGCGCCGCGCATCAGCTTGGCAACGACACCATCCAACTTCGGCAAAGCCACCGGCACGAGGAACGTCCGGAACCACGGCGCGAGGAATCGTTCGATGCCAACCGCGCCTTCGGGGCCAAGCGCGTCGTAGGGCAAACCGACGCCCGTCTTGAATGCCTCGGGAAGCTTTTCGAGCACAGCGAACTGTTGCGGCAACGAGCAAAAGCCGCCGGCCGCAAATGCCGGGCTGTTCTCTTCAGCGAGTACGAAGGTCGCCTCGATGCCGAGTTCGAACCGACCATCTCCTTTGTACTCGATCAGATGCGCGCCGGCTTGCGCCCGGAGCCACTCCCTCACCCAGCGCTCGTTGAGCCCGGTCTTGCGCGCGAGCTCGTCGCTGGTTACCGCGCCCGCGCCTTGCAGCGCGCGATACAAGCCGAGCCGATCGCCGAGATAGATCATCCCCGAAACCGTCGCCCCGCTGAGGAAGCCGAACACATGCTCGATGAAGGTTTTCACCTTTTCAAAATCAACCTGCTGCGAATCTGTGGCCATAGCTGTAACGCTCCCCTTCTCTGGATTGACTCCGCCGATTCACGACTCCCGATTCACGACTCCCGATTCACGAACACGAGTCACGATTCACGAACACGAGTCACGATTCACGACCTCACCGATGAATCACCAGCCGCCAGAGCGGTGGTGCGTGCTCCACCAGATCGACCGCGTAGCCTTCGGCCTCGGCTGCACGCGGGATGTCGCGCGCGCCCTTTTCGTCGTCTAGCACCAGCTCCAACGCGTCGCCGTGCGGCAGCGCCTCGAGGTGCACCTTGGCCTTGGCCCAACTGAGAGGGCAACGCACTCCCCGCAGGTCAAGGTGCTTGGGCTCAGACATGGGCTTCCGTACACGCATCACACAAAGCTACGGTGCGTTCTTTTGCCGCTGCGCCGCCGTTGCTATAGTTGAGCCGTCTCATGTCTCTCATTGCCGCTGTGCGTGCCGCGCTGTTGCCGGCCGGCCTCAACTTGGTGGCGGCGCTGCCGGTCGAGCGCTACGACCGCGACGTACCGGAACGCTATCGTCTGCGCAAGCGCTATCCCACGAGCCAGTCGCTTATCGTCATCGGCAATGGCGGCGGGCCGTTCTGGGAGGGGTTTCGTCAGCATCGCGATGGGCGCGATGCGCAACCGCAAACCCAGGAACCGAATCCGCTCGATTGTTACGCGGCGACGATCATCGAGCGTGATGTTCCTCCTGTGCTCGCTAGTATGGGGACCGCGGGGCGCTTCCTCTATCCGTTTCGGTTCGATGAAGAGCCGGTGTCGTTCATCCATCTCGGCGCGCTCGCCGGATTCGGAGCGCGCAGCCTGCTCGGCGTGTTGGTGCACCCGGAGTACGGGCCGTGGATCGCGCTACGCGCGGCGTTGCTGCTTGACGTCGCGATCGAGTCGACGCCGGTGACTCCGTTCGATCCGTGCGGAACATGCGCCGACAAGCCGTGCATCAGCGCCTGCCCGGGGGCGGCGATCAGCGAGCGCGGCTGGGACGTGCCGGCGTGTACGGCATATCGCGCAGGTCTCCCGGTTCATCGAAGAGAGCGACAGGGTGAGCCGCGCAACGCACCGGCGCTCCACTCTAACCCTCACCCAGGGGGAGAGGGGGCGGAGGTGCCAGGAAACTGCGCCGATCGTTGCCATGCTCGGTGGGAGTGCATCTATGGTCGCGCGCATCGCTATCCGGCGGATGCGCTCGCGTACCATCAGCGCCGCGCGCTCGACGTCATGCGGGCCAGCGATGCCGCCTGAACCGGAGAAATACACGTTGCGGCGCGGGCTGCTGCCGCCGCGCGAGCCCGAGTTTCGCATCGAGTATGCGCAGCAACTCAATCCGGCGCAGCACGACGCGGCGACTTCGCTCGACGGGCCGTTGCTGGTCATCGCCGGCGCCGGCACCGGGAAGACCCGCGCCCTCGTCTATCGGGTGGCGCGCTTGGTGGAGTCGGGCGTCGATCCGCACAACATCTTGCTGCTCACCTTTACGCGCCGCGCGGCCGCCGAGATGCTGCGCCGTGCCAGCCAACTGCTCGACGGGCGCTGCGAGCGGGTCGCCGGCGGCACGTTTCACTCGTTCGCCAACACTGTCCTGCGTCGCCACGGCACCGCGCTCGGCATCCCGTCGGCCTTCACCATTCTCGATCGTGGCGATTCGGAGGACGTGATCAACCTGCTGCGCGCGCAGCTCGGCTTCGACAAGAAGGAGAAGCGCTTCCCGCGTAAGCAGACCATCGCCGAGATCTACAGCATGGCGGTCAACAAGTCGGTGGCGTTGCCCGACTTGGTCGAGGGCGAGTATCCGCACCTCATCGAACTTTTGCCCGATCTGCTGGCGCTGCAGGAGCGCTACGCGATTTACAAACACGAGCGCTATCTGGTCGACTACGACGATCTGCTGGTGAAGTTGCGCGATCTGCTCGCGCAGCACGACGACGTGCGCCTGCGTTTGTCGCAGCAGTACCGCTTCATCATGGTCGATGAGTACCAGGACACCAACGCGATCCAAGCCGACATCGTCCGCTTGCTCGCCACCGCGCACGACAACGTGATGGTGGTCGGCGACGACGCGCAGAGCATCTATTCCTTCCGCGGCGCGGATTTCCGCAACATCATGGAATTCCCGACGCTGTTTCCGAGCGCGCGGCTGATCAAGCTGGAAGAGAACTACCGCAGCACGCAGTCAATCTTAAACGTCACCAACGCCATCATCCGCCGCGCGCAGGTCGGCTACGCCAAGGAGCTGTTCACCAGCCGCACCGGCGGCGAGGCGCCGTTGCTGGTGGTCGCCGACACCGAGCAGTTTCAGTCGCGCTTCGTCAGCCAACGCGTGCTCGAATTGCGCGAAGAGGGTGTCCCGCTGACCGACATCGCGGTGTTGTTTCGTTCGAGCTTCCATTCGTTCGATCTCGAAATCGAACTAGCGCGGGCGGAGATTCCGTTCGTGAAGCGCGGCGGCTTCAAGTTCATCGAGTCGGCGCACATCAAAGACGTGTTGGCGCACCTGCGCATCGTCGCGAACCCACGCGACGCGGTGTCGTGGCATCGCGTGCTATTGCTGCTCGAAGGCGTCGGCCCGCGCACCAGCGAAGAGATCATCGATTGGGTCTTCGCAGGCGCCGATCCGGCGACACAGCTCGCCAGCTTTCCCAGGCGCAGCTTCTCCACCGATCTGCACGCGCTCGCCGGATTGCTGCGACGGCTCGCCGACGAAGGGCGCAAGCCCGCCGAGTTGCTCAACGAGGTGTGCAAGTACTACGAGCCGATTCTCAAGCGCGTCCACCGCGAAGACCATCCGAAGCGGCAGAAGGACCTCGATCAATTTGGCGCGATCGCGATGCGGTTCGAGAGCCTGCAGTCGCTGCTCACCGACATGGCGCTCGAACCGCCGACCGACGTGGTCGGCGACACGCTGGCGAGCGGCGAAGACGACGAGGGGTTGCTCACGCTGTCGACGATCCACTCGGCGAAGGGATTGGAGTGGCACAGCGTGTTCATCATTTGGGCCGTCGATGGCCGGTTTCCGTCGTTCTACAACGTCAACGACGAGAAGGATCTCGAAGAGGAGCGCCGCCTGATGTACGTCGCCGCCACGCGCGCCAAGCAGCAACTCTACTTCGTGCAGCCGGTGAACATTTACGACCGCGCGCTCGGCATGGTGTTGGGCAAACCATCACGCTTCATCGACGATCTGCCGCGCGAGTTGTTGCGCCCGGTAATGTTGGTCGACGATACCGCCGCGGTGTGAGCGGGTTGCGGCAGCGGACTCAACTCCGATTTCCAGGCCGACTCCGTTTGCCCACTCTTCGCACACGCTGCTAGGCTGCCACCCGTTGCGAAGATTGTCGTCGGTTTCGATGGAGAATCCGATCCAGGCCAGCAAGTAGTTTGAGGCACTCGAGCAAGTTCAGGTGCAACGCGGTGAAGGATCATTTCCGACGAGAGGCATATTGGATGGCGGTGCTCCCTCTGGCGCTGATCACCCTCGCGTTCTTCGTCGCGCTCCTGGCGCCCAGGCTCCTGCGCCAGGTTGCCATCGATCGTTGCCTCGATCGGGGCGGCAGGTTCGACTATACATCGAGCAAGTGCGAATCGACGGCTCCCACGGCCGCTCCGTCTGCGGATTGATGAGAGGGCGTTCCACGACCTCTAACGCGCCGCCGGATCTGGCGGTGGGCGGGAGCCGGCATAGTTGTGCGAACTTCGCGTTTGCCTGCGGCAGCTCGACTCCATAGTGCAACTCTCCGACGATTCACAAGCCTCGTTCCGTCGGCTCGCGCTGGCGTGGTATGGTGCGCCCGATTCAGGAGGCTGACTGTGGCGTACCAACATCTCATCGCGGATTGTAGCGGCCCGATCGCGACCATCACGCTGAACCGGCCGGAGCGGCGCAACGCGCTGTCGCTGGCACTGATGACCGAACTGATCGATTGCCTCACCGCCATCGGCGGCGCGCGGGACACACGCGCGGTGATTCTTGCCGGCAACGGTCCGGCGTTCTGCGCTGGACACGATCTGAGCGAGATGATCGATCGTGACATCAATGCCTATCGCCAGCTCTTCGACGTGTGTGCGCAGCTGATGCACACCGTGCAGGCGATCCCGCAGCCGGTGATCGCGCGCGTGCACGGCATCGCGACCGCGGCGGGCTGCCAATTGGTTGCGACCTGCGACCTCGCGATTTCCGCCGACACGGCGCGCTTCGCGACGCCGGGGGTGAAAATCGGGCTCTTCTGCACCACGCCGATGGTGGCCTTGTCGCGCGCCGTCGGCCGCAAGCGCGCGATGGAGATGCTGCTCACCGGCGAGATGATCGATGCGCCGACGGCAGCCGAGTGGGGGCTGATCAATCGCGTCGTGCCGGCCGCCACGCTCGACAGCGAAACGCGCGCCTTGGCCGAGAAGGTCGCCGGCGCTAGTTCGCTGACCGTGGCGATCGGCAAGCAAGCGTTCTACGCCCAGATCGACCTCGATCAGCCGAAAGCCTACGCCTACGCGAAAGAGGTCATGAGCATGAACGCTCTGGCCGCCGACGCGCAGGAAGGCATGAGCGCGTTCGTCGAGAAGCGCACGCCGTGCTGGGTGGGACGGTAGGTTCGATTGCGGAATGTGGATTGGGGAGTGCGGAATAGCGAATGCGGAATGTGGGCATCGTGAGCGCTCGTAGCCACATTCCGACGCCCGAAGCCACCGAGATGACGCCATACCTGTGGGCGTTGCTCGGCATGCTGGTGTCGGCGACCGTCTTTGACGCCTTCAACATTTCGATTCTCTCCACCGTCGCCCCGATCATTCAGGAGACCAATGGGCTGAGCAACACGCAGTGGGGACTGGTCAACATGGTGATCCGCGTCGGGGCGGTGTCATCGTTCTTCGTCCTCTCGCTCGCGGACCGCTACGGCCGCCGCCCGATGATCACGATCAGCGTGCTGGGCTACGCGGTGTTCACCGGCCTCACCGGGTTTTCGCGCTCGATTGAAGTGTTCACCTTCTACCAGTTCTGTGCGCGCATCTTTCTCGCGGCGGAATTTGCGCTGGCGCTGATCATCATCGGCGAAGAGTACCCGACGCGCTGGCGCAGCGTCGGCATCTCGCTGCTGGCGGGCGTCGGCGCGCTCGGCACCATCGCCGCCTTTGTCACCGCGCGCTACGTGCTGGCGAGTTACGACTGGCGCACGATGTATTGGATCGGCCTGGCGCCGATCGCGTTGGTGCTGCTGGTGCGCTTGGGCATGCGCGAGACGCGGCGGTTCGCGCACGTGCAGCAGCGCGACGGGGCGATGTCGTTCCGCCAACACCTCGCCAATATGCGCGTGCCGTTTCAACCGCGCTATCGCTTTCGCTCGCTCTTGGTCACGCTGATCTGGAACTGCAACCACTTCGTCACCGCGCCGGCGGTGACGTTCTGGACCATCCACGCCGCGCGCGATTTGCACTACACGCCGCAGCAGTACTCCGTCGTGGTGGCGGCTGGCTATCTGTTCGGCTTCCTGACCGGAGCGCCGACGGCAGGGCTGCTGATGAATCGCTTTGGTCGCAAGCGCACCTGCGCCTTCTACTACATCGGCGCGGCGGTGGTGATCTTTGGTCTGTTCGCGTCGACCAGCACCTCGTTAGCGATACAGACCGCGCTGATGTCGGTGAACATATTCTTCTTCCTCGGCGCCGGCGCGTCGACCAACACCTTCGCCACGGAACTGTTCCCGACCGAGATCCGCGCCACCGGTTACAGTTGGACCACCAATCTGTTCGGCCGCTTCTCGGAGATCCTCACGCCATTCGCCATCGGCATTTTGGCTGATCGCATCGGCATCCCGTACGCCGTGGGTATCATGGCGATCGGGCCGATCGTCGGCGGACTGATCATCCTGCGCTACGCGCCCGAAACCAACAACAAGACGCTGGAGGAAATCAGCGCCGAGTTGGACGGCGCGGCGACGGCCGCTTGATGACTTTGCCGACGTAGACGTAGTCGAGATCGAGGGACGTCAGCGGGGCGTCGTCACGACGTAGCGTAACGCGCTCGATGTGGGCCACGAACAACGAGTGATCGCCGGCGGCGTATTGCGCGACGACCCGGCATTCGAACGTGGCGGTGGCGGCCGCAAGCAGCGGCAACCCCTTCTCACTGAGCGTGTGCGCGATGTCATCCAGGTTGTCAGGCCGCTGCGCGGCGGCGGAGTAGAAGTAATCTTCCAACTCGCGCCCGCGTTCGCCGACGACGTTGAGTGCGAACGCTCCCGTGCGTTCGATCAGACCGTGTGTGGCGTGCCGCTGATCCACCGCCGCCATCAGCAGCGGTGGGTCGCCCGACACTTGGGTCACCCACGACGCCGACATCCCGTGGCGTTGTCCGGCGGCGTCCGCAACGGTCAACACATAGATGCCGGTGGTGAGGAGAGCCAGGGCGTCAGCGAGGTCTGAGTCCATGGTAACCGGATCGCGGGGCGCGACGATAGCGCTCGGCGTCGGTCCGCAGCAAGGTGAAGTACAAGAATTGTTAGGAGGGCGGACAGGGCCGGAGTTGCCCGGACCCTGTCCATTCGGCGGGAGCTTGCAACCGCGGTTACGCGGCGAGGGCGTCGGCGATGTGCTTGTCGGCGAAGTTGCCGGTGAGCACAACGCGCTGCGTCTTCAGCATATGGGCGATGATCGCGACGACTTCCTCGTCTGTACCCGCGCAATCTTGAACCGTTTGCACCAGCTCCAGCATCGTGGAGCGACGTGTCTGTTTCTTCATGACGGATCTCCTCGGTACTCCTTCGATGCCGCGGCTGGACGTACGTTACGCGAACTCCACCGCCGTGCGGAACGGCAGCGGGACCTTGCAACAGATCATACCGATGATCCGGCCGTTCCGTCTCACCGAGTACGCTCGCCAGCTGGGTAACCATGTCAGCTTGATCATGTGCTCGCTCTCTTCTGCTCACGGTAATGAGCAGGTGCCGTGCCAGGCCCAGGAATGGCCCACACAAACAAACCCGCTCGACATCTTCAGACACGAGTGCCGCAATGCGCTGCGGACAGAGCGTTTCAACATGCGGTAGAAGTGTCGCTGCGGCGAGAAATAGCCGGCACATGGCGCGGCACCTGCCACGCGGCCCCGTTGATACCGCGAAGAGATGCCTCCTGCCTTATCGGCGCCGATCATCCCCTGCATTCGGTATCCCAGATTCGACGATTTCAGCGCGCCGTTCGCTTGCGAGCGCGGTTGTGGGGACGAAAACGGATTGGCCGCGTCGCGCGGCGGCCGAAGTCGCCTCGATCACTGACGCTTCCTCGGGCAAGTTGCCACCACCACGGTCACTCTGGTAGGGTCCGCCGTGCGTTCGCGAGGGCAACGGCTCTGGAGTCGAGCGTGGCTCGACTCGCCGATTTTGAAAGGAGACCTCTCATGGCAGGCGGAAAAACATTCAAGCGCGATCAGAAACGCCGCAAAGAGATGGCCCGCAAGCTGAAGCAAGAAGAGAAGCTGCGCAAAAAAACCGAGCGCCGCGAGAACAAGACGGGAAGCGAGGACGACGTCGAGAACATGGAGCCGTTGACCGCGCCGATCCACATCATCGATAGCTGATCATCTGCTACGGCGGAGTGTTGCGCCGCGTCATCGAGTGTCGACTGAGCCCAGTCGACGGGCCTACTCACTCAATTTGGTGAGGTGCTCGGGGCTGAACCACTCATCCGCAAAATCCCGCACGAACGTCTCGCGGGTGTAACGTCCGGTGGGCGTGCCGCGATTCTCCCGTTCGTTGATCCCGGTCATCAGGAACGCCGTCGGGGCGGCGAACTGGCCGTCCGGCGTGCGCCCCCAGCCGGTGCCGCAGAAATTGGTTTGGAACTGGTCGCCGCCTTTCGAGTACCCGATCTTATAGTACGCGTGGTAGAGTTCGCGGTCGATGTACAGGATGACCTTGCCGAGGTCGTAGTATGGATCGCGCGGCTTGCCCTCCACGATCCACACCGGCCGCCGCACGAACACGTTGCCGAGCGTCAGCCACGGCGCGCCGGTTGCGCCCGGCACTTCGTAGACCGCGCGGTTGTATGGCACCTCCATGACCCAACGCTGACCCTTCTCGCGCTTGAGCGGGCGCGCGTACGGCGAGTCGGTGCCGAGCGGCCCGATCACTTCGCCGCTGCCCACCAGTTTCCACTCGAAGTATTCGACCTTGCCGTCGTAGCAATCGGCGTCGTCGCCGTAGACTTCGAAGCCGGGGATGCGTTCACCACGCGTCGATGTGCGCACGCGCCGCACGCGGCGGATCGACGGCAGGTACGCCCACACTTGGTCCCACGTCGTCCAGTCGTTGAACCGCCAGGTCAGCACGCCGACGCCGGCCACGTCTTTCGGTTCGGTGGCCGCCGCGAGTTGGCGCGACTCGGTGTTGTCGGGCAGCGTCTTCGGAGGCACGCTGGTTGTCCCGAGATAAAATTTGTACGAGAGAAAAATCTGCACCGAGCGCAACACCTGGCTGTCGGCGGTGACGTCGGCGAGTGAGAAGTAGTGGATCGCACCGTCGCCCTGCATCTGGCGCAACCGATAGTTGTGCAGGATCTTGGCCCCGGAGAGCGGATCGCCGGCGTCGATCGTTGGGAACGGCAAGCCGTACAGCGCCGTCGGACGCGCCTCGCCGCCGGCCTCCTTCAGCCCGCCGGTGACCACGTCGATGGCATACTTACCGGCGTTGTTTTCACTCGCCTTCCAAAACCGATCGGTGTAGTTCGCCCGGAACTTCTTCGCATCGACCGGGACGACTTTGAAGTAATACTCGCCTGCCTTGAGCCGGTGGTAGATCGGCTCGGGCAACAACTCTTTGTACTGCTCGGCGTTGTCCTTAGTCAGCATCCAGGCGCCGGCCGGGTCCGCCGCCGCCGCCGCGGAGCGGATCAACGTGGCGACCAACAGCGTCGCGATCATTCCACCGGCGGCGCGCATGCCTTGCCTGTCTGCTGACGACACGACTATAGTTTCCGCGCTCGCAAGCCAAGAGGAGATCTCATGCGTGTTCGTCTGATCGCTCGTTTCATGCCGCTGGTCCCGGTGCTCCTGGTTGGGCTCAGTGGTTGCGTGTTTGTTTCCGCCAACCTCAATCCCTTCGGCGGGAACATCGAACCTCTTGCCGAGCGCAAGGTCGCCGGTGAGGGCAAGGACAAGGTGCTGCTGGTGGACATCACCCGCACGATCACCGCCGACGAGCAGCCGGGTTCGTTCGGATTCAAGCGTCAGGAGAGCACGGTGGCGCGGCTCGAATCAGAGCTCCAGCAAGCGGGGGAAGACGAACGCGTCAAGGCCATCGTGTTGCGCATCAACAGCCCCGGCGGCACGGTGACCGCCAGCGACGTGATCTACCATCGCTTGATGGCCTTCAAAGCCGAGCACCACGTGCCGGTGATCGCCCACTTCGGCGATATGGCAACCTCGGGCGCATACTACGTTGCGCTCGCGGCGGATGAAATCGTCGCCAGCCCGACGAGCGTGACCGGCAGCATCGGGGTAATTCTGTTCGGGCTCAACGTCAAGGGTCTCATGAGCAAGCTCGGCGTGACGGATCAGACGATCAAGTCGGGCGTGCACAAAGACATCGGCTCGCCGCTGCGCAAGATGACCCCGGAGGAAGAGGAGATCATGCAACGCGTGCTCGACGATATGCGCAACCGCTTCGTCGGGCTCGTGCGCGAGCGGCGGCCGCAGTTCGATGGCACTGCCTCGTACATTGATGGCCGCATCCTCACCGCGTCGCAGGCGCTCGACGGCAAGCTGGTCGATCGCATCGGCTACCTCGACGACGCGATTGCCACGGCGCGGCGACGCGCGCAGCTCGATCAGGCGAGCGTCGTGATGTACCGCCGCCCGGGCGAATTCGCTGAGAGCATCTACTCGAAGCCGGTGGTCGGCAGCGGCGCGACGCAAGTGAATCTCAACCTGCTCAACATTGATCTGGGTGGGCTGCTGCCGGGCGGGCCGCGTTTCATGTATCTCTGGCAGCCGGATGCCGAGTAGCGGGTGAGTCGGGGCACGATCGCACTGCGGCCGGCGCGCACCACCCGCGTGCTCACTGCCGCGTGGCTGCTGTTGCTCGCCAGCAGCGCCTTCTACTTTCTCTCCACCAACGAAGCCGACAACGATCTGTGGGGCCACGTGTACTTCGGCCGCGCGATCGTGCAGGCCGGCGACGTGATCCGTCACGACCCCTACACGTACACCGCGCCGAACGCGCCGTGGATGAATCACGAGTGGCTCAGCCAGGTCCTGCTCTACGCCGCCTATGCGCGCGCCGGCGGACCGGGGCTGTGGGTCTTGAAGTTCGCCGTGACGCTGGCGACAGCTGCGCTGCTCTTCGCGCGCGTGCGGGCGGTCGCCATCCGCAACGCCGCCTCTCCATGGGTGTGGGGGCCGGTCGGGCTGTTGGCACTCGCGGTGTTGTCACGCGGCGGTGCGATCCGTCCACAGATGTTCAGCTACCTTGGATTCGCCGCGGTGCTGGCATGGTGCGATCGTGAGCACGCCCGCGGTGGATGGTGGCTGCCGCTTGCGTTTGTGGTCTGGGTCAATCTCCACGGTGGCTTTGTGCTCGGTCTGGGCGTGTTGGCACTATACGCAATCGTTGCGATCACGACGGGTCCGACATCGCAGCGTGGTCGAACGCTGGTGCTGTTGATGCTCAGCCTCGCGGCGACGTTGGTGAACCCGTACGGCTGGCGCTTGCTAACGTATATCGCCGGCGAGCTGACGGTCGAGCATCCCATCACCGAGTGGCAAGCGGCGGCGGTCGGTGATGTGTCGCAGCAGACGTTCTTCGCACTGCTCGCACTGTACATCGTCACGCTGCCGTTCGCCCGCTGGCGCGAACAGTCGTGGCAAACGGTGCTCGCGATCGCCACGGCCGCGATGGCGTTGCAGCACCAGCGCCACACTCCAGTGTTTGCGATTGCCGCAGCGGCGCCCACCGCGGCGCAGATGGCCGCGGCGGTGCGATGGTGGCCGTGGCGCCGGTTCGTGTTCAGTGCCGGCGCGCAGCGTCTGCTCGGTGGCGCGTTGATCGCGCTTGCGCTTGCTCAAGTGACGCTGCAGGGTCGGCGACTGGTGGCCGATCGCTTCGCGGTCGTGTTCGATCCCAACGACTATCCGGTCGATGCCGTCCGCGCGTTGGCTGCAGACACCGGCGACCTCAACCTCGCGGTGCCGCTCGATTGGGGCGAGTACGTGCTGTGGCACGTCGCGCCGCGTGTGAAGGTGTCGCTCGATGGTCGCTTCGCCACGCTGTTCCCGCCGGCGGTGGTGCGCGACAACTTCAACTTCTTCGCCGGTGAAGGCGAGTGGACGCGCTTGCTCACCGCCTATCCGACCGAGGCCGCGCTTGTGCCCCGCGCCGCGCCGTGCCTCATCCGCCAACAGCCCGGCTGGCAGCGGGTCTACGTGGATAGCATCGCCGAGATCTACGTGCGCTCGGACCGCGTTGCTTCGGTGCACTTGGGCGCCACACTGCCGCAACCGACGTCAGGAATCTTTCCGTAGGTTCTCTGATGAAGGCCGTCGTTTTGTGTGCCGGCTTCGGCACGCGCATGCGTCCGCTGACAGACCATGTCGCGAAGCACCTGATCCCGGTCGCGAACAAGCCGGTCCTGTTCTATGCGCTCGAGAACATCGTCGCGGCCGGCGCGCGTGACATTTGTATCGTCGTCAATCCGGCGACCCACGAGCAGATCGAGGCGCAGGTTCACCGCGGCGAGCGCTTTGGGGCGCGCGTGCAGTACGTCGAGCAGCCCGAGCCGCTCGGCTTGGCGCACGCGGTACACTGCGCGCGCGAGTTCGCCAGTGACGAGCCGTTCGTGCTGTACCTCGCCGATACGCTGATCGACGAACCGATCGCCAACGCGACGGCGCGATTCGAGCGCGAGCATGCCCGCGCAGTGGTGATGCTCGCCGCGGTCGCCGACCCGCAGCGCTACGGCGTCGCCCAGGTCGACGGCGATCGCATCATCCTATTGGTCGAGAAGTCGGCCCAGCCGCCGTCGAATCTCGCCTTCATCGGCGCGTGCGTTCTCGATCGTCACATTTTCGAGGTGATCGAGAACCTGCAGCCCTCGGCCCGTGGCGAATACGAGATTACCGACGCGATTCAAGCGCTGGTGGCGCGCGGCCGACTCGTGTTGCCGCACGTAACGACGAGGTGGTGGAAGGATACCGGCACACCGGCCGCCCTGCTCGATGCGAACCGCGTATTGCTCGATCGCATCTCCCCCGACATTCGCGGCAGCCTCGACGCCGCCTCGAGCGTGACCGGCAAAGCGATCATCGGCGCCGGCACTGTCATCCAACGCAGCCGCGTCGTCGGGCCAGTCCTGATCGGCAACGACGTCCGCATCGACGATGCGACCATCGGTCCATACGCGTCGATTGGCGACCGCTCCGATATCCGCCGGACGATCGTGGAAGACAGCATCGTCATGGACGGATCCATCTTGGATGGAGCGGAGAAGCGGGTCACCGGCAGCATCGTCACTGCGGGCGTTCGTTTACGCGCACGACAGTAGAATCGTGGTCATTGCTCTCCCGGCGCTGCGCTAGTAAGGACGCGCGTGATGCTGACGCGATGGATTCGTGCGTGGTTGCTGGTGATGCTTCTTGCCACCAGCGTTCCGTCTCTTCTTCGCGCCGATGAGCGCCCCGACCACACCGTTGTGGTGCTGTTGTTCGACGGCTGGGCGCCGTCGCTGGTGCAATCGATTCCCGCGCCCGCGCTCGATCGCATGCGCAAGCAAGGCGCGTGGACGCACCACATGCTGCCGGCGTTCCCGACCATCTCGCTGATCAATCAGACGACGATCTCGACCGGTTGTTGGCCGGAGCATCACGGCATCGTGACCAACGTGTTCCTCGATCCGCAACGTGGCGAGTACGATCACTCGCACGACGCCGATTGGCTCATCGGCTGCGAGCATTTGCATCAAGCGGCGGAACGCCAGGGCGTGCGATCGGCGGCGCTCGGTTGGGTTGGGCGCTACTCTACTGCGCGCGGAGATTTGGCGACCCACGCGTCTCCCGAGCGCGCCTTCGCGGAGTTTCCCACCGATCAAGAACGCACCGATCAGGTCGTCCGGCTGCTCCAGCTACCCGACGCCGACCGGCCGCGTCTGATTCTCGCCTACTTCAAGGGGCCCGACGGTGTGGAGCACTTCAAGGGCATGGATTCCGACGCGACGCGCCAAGCCGCCATCGAGAGCGACGCGTGCGTCGGCAAGATCCTCGATACGATCGCGGCGCAGCCGTTCCACGATCGCGTAACCCTCATCGTCACCACGGACCACGGCATGATTCCCGTGACCCACGACGTCAACATCAGCAAGATCCTGCTCAATCACAAGATCGACGCACAGTACCGCTCGACCGGCACGACCTCGTTTCTGTACTTCGCCGACCGCGCGCAGGTCGACCGCGCCTTCACTGAGCTGTCCGGTTACAAGGAGTTCGACGTCGTGCGGAAAGACGCGCAGCCGGCCGATTGGCACATCGGCACAGGTCCGCGGGTTGGCGATCTGATCATCTCCACGCATCCGCCGTACTTCATCGAAGACATCAGCCGCTGGCCGAAGTGGGCGCACTGGCTCGGCACCTGGGGTCCCGAGTTTCTGCCGGCGACCTTCGCGCTCAAAGCCACCCACGGTTACCCCGCCGACACCCCGGGCGTCGCCGGCATCTTCTACGCATGGGGCGCTGGTGTCGCCGCCGGACACGAAATCGAGAGCATTCGCGCGATCGACATTCACCCAACCGTCACGCACCTGCTCCGCATCGCGCCGGGGAAGCCAGTCGACGGACAGGTGGCGGAAGCGTTCTTGGTGCCGAAGCCGGATTGAGCCGAGTGTGTAGGGTGGGCACTGCCCACCACCCGCTCTACTCACCGACGGTGTCGGAGATGTCGGAGAAATCAGGAGATGAAATCGTCCGCCCCTCGCACACGCAACACCAACTCGTCGTGTATGCACCACGCCGAACCCAACGCGCAAAGCTGGAGTATGGCCAGAGGTGCGGGCAGCTCACCAGCCCGTGTTTGACTGGGTTGTAGTGAAGGTAATCGATGTGTCGCTCCAGGTCTCGTTCGTCGCGGATCGCGTGCTCCCAGAAGCGGCGCTGCCAAATGTTCCGGTCACGATGCCGCAGCCGCGAACGCGAGTTACCGGGCTCCGTGTGCGATTCGCTGAGTGATCGGGTGAAGAGCACCTTCAATCGACCCACACGCGACGAAAAGTCTCCATCATCCTCGGGCAGCGCCCAAACGAAGTGAATGTGATCTGGCATCACCGCTGCGGCGACAACCTGGAAGGGGCGTTCGCGCTTCACAGCCGCCAGGGCAAGCCGCAGGCGTGCTGCGTTGTCGGTCTCTGCCAGCAGGCGCTGGCGTTCGAACGTTACCAGTGTGAGGAAGAACGTGCCTCCCGGCACGTACGCTCTGCGGTACTCTGGCATAGACACGACCAACTATTGGCTAGCGCAGATGTGGCGCGTTGGACCAGCGATGACGCTCCCCTTCCGGTGGTGGGCAATGCCCACCCTACTGAGAACTGAGAACGACTGCATCTTGTCCAATGTGTAGGGTGGGCACTGCCCACCATCCGCTCTACGACACTAGGCGACGCACCTGAACGAGGATTGCCCTCACGAAGCTGGCTTGCCTCGCCGCGGACGTGCGGGCTTGCGCTTGAAGCTGGCGAGTTGGTGTTCGAGCCGTTTCACGCTGCGTTCGAGGCGGGCGATCTCATGTTGGATTGCGGGATGCGCGGTGAGGCGATCCACTGACTCGCGCACTTGGGCGTCGACGCGTTTCTGTAGCTGATCGAGTTGCTTCTGCGGGGCTTCGAGAATCTCGCCGAGCAAGCCCTTGCCGCCCGGCCGCCCACGACCCACCAGTTGCTGCACGCCCTTCTCCACCGACTCGCGCGCGCTGTCGAGCACCTCGCGGCCGCGATCGACCCGTTCCATCACTTCGTGCAGCGCTTCGCCGCCTTGGTGGATGATCCAGCGCAACACCGGCACCGACAGCAGACCGCTCTTGCGCTTCTCTTCCTCGAAGATGATCTGCGCGAAGGTGACGGCGGTGAGATCCTCGCCCGTATCGTTGTCGACCACCTGCAAATCGGTGCCCCGGCGCACGAGATCGCCGATCCCGTCGAGCGTGATGTAGACGCTGGCCTCAGTGTCGTAGAGTTTGCGATTGCCGTACCGCTTGATCACGTGCGCCATAAGCGGCGCGGGCGTACCACGCACCCGCCGCCGGAGCAAGGTTGACCCATCGGGACCCCTTGGATAGCTTCGCGGCGTTCATCATGACGCCCCGTCGCTTCCTCGCTGCCGCCGTGCAGCTCTGTGCTGGTTCCGACCAGCGCGTCAACCTCGATAAGGCCGAAGCCTTCGTGCGCGACGCCGCGAGACTGGGGGCGATGCTGGTGGCGCTGCCCGAGGTGTTCGCTTGGCGCGGACCGCGCGAGCAGGAAATCGAGGTCGCCGAGCCGATTCCTGGTCCCATCACCGACCGACTCGGCAATCTAGCGCGCGAACTCCGCATTCATTTGCTCGGCGGCTCGCTGCTCGAACGCGCGCCGGGCGCGACGAAAGCCTTCAATACCAGTTGCCTGTTCGATCCGCGCGGTGAGTTGATCGCTCGCTATCGCAAGACCCACCTGTTCGATGTCGACATTCCCGGCCATGTGACCATCCGCGAATCCGATACGCGCCAGAGCGGCAGCGATGTCGTCACCGCCGACACCGAGTGGGGACGCATCGGGCTTACGATCTGCTACGACCTGCGCTTCCCCGAACTCTATCGCAAGTTAACCGCGTCCGGTGCACTCGTGATCACCATCCCGTCCGCGTTTACGTTTCCGACCGGCGCGGCGCACTGGGAGATTCTGCTGCGCGCGCGCGCGATCGAGAACCAAGTGTACATCATCGCCCCCGATCAAATTGGCCGCAGCCCGAGCGGCGTCAACGACTTCGGCAACTCGATGATCATCGATCCGTGGGGCAAGCCGCTCGCCCGCGCCGCCGATCGCGAGACGGTCATCGTCGCTGAAATTGACCTCGACTATCTCGACCGCGTGCGGCGAGAACTGCCATGCCTCGATCACGTCAAATTCGCGCAGTAGCCGCACGTCCGGTCAAGGCGTTCTTTCAAGTCGTGACCACCGACGAAGCACGCCGGTGCATCGCCGCGTTCGCGCCGGTCGGGACGGAAACGGTCGGCGTGGCCAAGGCGCTCGGCCGCGTGCTCGCGCGCGATCTCACCTCGCCGATCGATCTGCCGCACTTCCATCGCGCCAACATGGATGGTTTCGCCGTGCGCGCCGCCGACACGTTTGGAGCGACGGCCAGTATCCCGGCCTATCTGAAAATAGCGGGCACGGTTGAGATGGGCGCAGATGCCAGCAAGCGCGCGCTCAAGAAGGCCGAGGCCATGCGTATCGCCACCGGCGGCATGCTGCCGCCTGCGGCCGATGCAGTGGTGATGATCGAGCACACCGACGAGGTCGGCGATGGGACGGTGGAGATCCATCGCGGCGTGTCGCCGTGGGAGCACGTTTTGCAAATCGGCGACGACGTCGCGCGCGGCGCGGCGATCTTCGCGCGCGGACGGCGCCTGCGCGCGCACGATCTCGGTGCGCTGACGGGGTTGGGCATCACCAAGGTGCCGGTGTTCAAGCGGCCGCGCGTCGGGTTGCTGTCGAGCGGCGATGAAATTGTCCCGCCGGAAACCACACCACGTCCGGGCCAGGTGCGCAACATCAACGAGTACGCGTTGGTGGCGATGGCCGGCGAAGCCGGCGCGGTGGTGACCGACTACGGCGTGGTGCGCGACCGCGCCGATGCGTTGCGCAAGACGCTTGCGCAGGCGCTAGCGCGCAACGACATCGTGCTGATCTCCGGCGGCAGCTCGGTCGGTACGAAAGACATTACGCTCGACGTGATCACGTCGTTCCCGCAATCGGAGATTCTCTTCCACGGCATCGCGGTCGCACCCGGCAAACCGACGATTTTGGCGCGCGCGTTGAACAAGCCGGTGCTCGGCTTGCCGGGTCATCCCGTATCGGCGCTGGTCATCTTCGAACTGTTCGGTGCGCCGCTGTTGCGCGTGATCGGCGGAGAAGACAGCGGAACTGTTTTCTCCCCTCGCCATGTTGTCCGCGCCCGACTGGCAGAGAACGTCGCCTCGCAACCCGGCCGTGAAGATCACGTGCGCGTCCAACTCGTGCGCGATGGCGACGCGCTGCTCGCACGTCCGCTACCCGGCAAGTCGGGCGCAATCTTCAATCTGGTGCAAGCCGACGGTCTCGTCCGCGTCGATGCGTCCGCCGAAGGACTGGAAGCGGGCAGCGAAGTGGACGTGGTGGTGTTCTGAAGGATGGACAACAACGGATTTGCGAGTTGCTCACTCAGCGAATCTCCGCAATCCGTTTAATCCGCTCAATCCGTTGTAAAGAACTCCTCGATGGCCCGTACTCGCTACCTCAACAAGAAATCGCTGGCCGAGACGCTCGCGCTGTTCGTCGACGGTCTCGCCATTCAGCGGCGGCCCGCCGAGGACATTCCGGTCGAAGCGAGCCTCGACCGCATCACCGCCGCACCCATCGTGGCGCGGATCTCGGCGCCGCACTATCACGGCTCGGCGATGGACGGCATCGCCGTGCGCGCTCCCGACACCTTCGGCGCCGGCGAGACGCGGCCGATCGAGTTGCAGCTCGATCCGACCGGCGCCGCCGCGAACCGGCCGTTCGCCTACGTCGACACCGGCCAGGCGCTGCCCGCATGGGCCAACGCGGTGGTGATGATCGAGAACGTCTACCGCCTCGACGACACACGCATCGCGATCCGCGCGGCGGCCGGACCGTGGCAACACGTGCGACTGGTCGGTGAAGACATCGTCGCCACCGAGCCGCTGCTCCCGCGCGGCCATCGCATTCGTCCGTTCGACATCGGCGCGCTGCTCGCCGCCGGGCATCTCACCGTGCCGGTCGCGCCGCGGCCGCGCGTCGCCATCATCCCAACCGGGAGCGAGCTGATCGAACCCGGCGCGCCGGCCGCACCCGGCAACATCATCGAATTCAACTCGCGCGTCGTGGCGGCGTTTGTCACTGAGTGGGGCGGCGAGCCGTGGCGGATGGCGCGCGTGCCCGACGTGCTCGAACAGATCACCGCCGCTGTCGACGCCGCGGCGCGCGACTACGACATCGTCGCGGTGATTGCCGGCTCGTCGGCCGGTGAGCACGATTTCACCGTCGGCGCGCTCGGATCGCTCGGAGACATTCTCGTTCACGGAATCGACATCATGCCCGGCAAGCCGGCCATTTGCGCAGTGATCAGTCAGCGTCCGGTGCTCGGGCTGCCCGGCTATCCGGTGTCGACCATCATCGTCTGCCAGCAAGTGTTGCGGCCGTTGATCGCGAAGTTCCTCGGCGCCGCGCCCGCGCCGGCCGAAGTTGTCCGAGCCGTCGTGCCGCGCAAGATTCCTTCCAAGCTCGGCTTGGAAGAATTTCTGCGCGTCACGCTCGGGCAAGTTGGCGATCGCCTCGTCGCGACGCCGCTAGGACGCGGAGCCGGCGTCATCACCACGATGGTGCGCGCCGACGGTTTTCTCCGCATTGGACCGTTGTCGGAAGGCATCAACGCCGGTGAAGAAGCATCGGTCGAGCTGCTGCGCTCGCGAGCGGATATCGGCAACACCGTCGTCGTCAGCGGCAGCCACGACTTGAGTCTCGGTATGCTGGAGGATTGCCTCAAACAACGCAATCCGGCGCTCAAGCTCTCCGCCACCAACGTCGGCAGTCTCGGTGGATTGCTGGCGATGAAGCGCGGCGAAGCCCACGTCGTCGGCACCCACCTGCTCGATCCGGCGACCGGTGCGTACAATCTGCCCGACATCCAGCGCCACTTGCGAGGCGAGCCGATCGTCGTGGCGCACCTGGTCGTGCGCGATCAGGGGCTGATGATCGCGCGCGGCAATCGGAAGGGATTGAGTGGGCTGATTGATCTCACGCGTGCGGATGTGCGCTTCGTCAATCGCCAGCCGGGGGCAGGCACACGCGTGCTGCTCGACTACGAACTCGCGCAACTCGGCATCACGCCCGCACAGGTGAAGGGCTACGAGCGCGAGGAGTTCACGCACATGGCGGTCGCCGTCGCAGTGGCCAGCGGTCTCGCGGACTGCGGCCTCGGCGTGAAGTCGGCGGCGTTGGCGTTGGGGCTCGATTTCATTCCGGTCGCGCGCGAAGAGTACGATCTTGTCTTCCGTCGCGACTGCTTCGAGTCGCCGCTCGGGCACCTGTTGCTCGATGTGATTCGCTCCGACACCTTCCGCACTGCCGTCGAAGCGCTTGGGGGCTATGACGCGAGTCGATCGGGGACGATCAAATCGTTACCGGCCAAGACGGCATCGTCGCGACCAGTGCGAAGGGCGAAGCGGAAGCGCGCGGTGGCGAAGCGACGTACACGGTGATCCGAGTCGCCGCGGTCAGTGAGCTGGAAAAATCTCTTCGTGTCGTTTGCCCGCCAACGTCGACTGCAACTGCGCCACCGCGTCGTCGGGCGTCGCCGCCAACGCCATCAGGCTATGATCGGCGAGCGTCAGTTGCACTTCGCACGGCACGGCGGTGAAGAACCCGTTCGGCAGACTCGACACCATGACGAAGAACGCCTTGCCGTCCGGCGCACGAAATTGGAACCACTCGACCTTCTGAACCACATACGGTGTATCACCCATCGGTGCCCATCTCCCTTCGTACCGCGTCTCGGCTTGCCAGATTAAGCGCGTTGCGCCAACCACTCGCGCAGGCCCTTGGCAGCGCGGCGACGGAATTCGTCGTTGAGATCGAAACGCTCGACCGCTTGCTTGAGCGCGCGCGCGGCTGTCGGGACCGGGTGGGCGCGGAAGAAGGCGGTCACGTCGCGCTTGTATGCCGGCGTTTGCAACTGCGGCGTCGCATCGATCACGCGCGACACCATCATCGGCGGCAGCCGCTTCGCGAGCGGCTCCCAGCGGTCTTTGATGAACTGCCAAGCCGATTCGCGCGCAGCGCGGTTGCCGAGCAGCCGCACCAGCATGATCCCGACATCTTGTGTAGAGACCTCGTCCGTCAACGTGAGCGCGTGCGTGCGCGCCAGCAGCGTGACGTCGCGAAAGTCCGTGAGCGCGAGTTCGAAGCGCCGCTTCTCCTGGGGCGTCGGCGCGGTCTGAACAGCGGCCCGCAACTGTTCGTAGCAGGCCGCGTCGCCGCAGCGCGCCGCCATACTCACCACCGAATCAGCCAAGTTCGGGTCGAGCGCGTGGCGGTCGGCGAGATAAACAGCGAAGCGCGCCGACGCTTCGCGGACAATCGCCGGCGCTTCGGCGATTTCGCCGAGCACGCGCAAGAGCGACGCGCGCCGCAGCCGTGTATCGTCCGGCTCTCTGGCGGCGACATCCCAGCCGAGCGTGCGCCACGCCGCATCGAATACCGCAGTGAGCCAACGTCGGAACGCAGGCCTGCCACCGACCGCGTCGGCCAACTGCTCGTCCACGAAACGCAAACAGCCGGCGAGGGTATCGAGAACATCAAAGTCGGTTTCGCCTCCGAAACCGGCGGCAAGATCCAGGAACCCTTCGATGCCGGCGTGTCCGCCGCGCACTGCCGCCCATTGGTGTTCGATCAATCCGAGCCGCTCAACCGAGGTCAGCGCGTCGAACATCACGCCGCGCAGCGCCGCCAGCGTCGCGTCGTCGTGCAGTGGCCGATAAAAGCCGCCCTCGGCGGCGTTGGCATACACCCACGTGGTGCGACGCGACGGACCGAGTAGCAATTCGTCGCGCCCTTTCGTCATCAGATGGCGCGTCGGAGTACGGGTCCCGCTGGTCTTGACGACGACCGGAACCGGCCAGCGCTGCCGCGTCGGTTTGGCCTTGGGGTTGGTAAAGTAGCGCGTTTGCCGCAGCGCCAGCACGGCACGGCCGTTACGATCGGAGCGATCGACACGCAGCAGCGGAAAACCGGGCTGCTCGATCCAACCGCGCGCCACACGAGTGACTTTCTGCCCCGACGCCTCTTCGAGCGCGCGCCACAAATCGTTGGCGGTGGCGTTGCCCTCGCGATGCCGGCGAATGTACTTACGCACGCCGGCGCGGAACGCGTTCGCGCCGAGATAGCTCTCGATCATGCGCACCACCGACGCACCTTTTTCGTAGGTGATGGCGTCGAAATTCTCGGTCGCCTGCGCCGGACTCTTCACTTCGGCGTAGATCGGATGCGTGTGGCCGAGCGCATCGAGGCTGAGGGCGGCGGCGCGATGGTGCGCGAAGTTGGTCCACATGCGCCACTCCGGCTTCCAGTCGGCGACGACGCGGAACGCCATCCACGTCGCGAACGCTTCGTTCAGCCACAGGTCGTTCCACCAGGCCATGGTGACGAGGTCGCCGTACCACATGTGGGCGAGTTCGTGGGCGACGACTTCGGCGACGCGCTTCTTCTCTGCGAGCGTGATGGTGGCGGGATCGACAAGCAGCAAGGTCTCGCGAAACGTCACGGCGCCGGCGTTCTCCATCGCCCCCGCTTCGAAGTCGGGCACGGCGATAAGGTCGAGCTTCTCGTACGGATACGGCAAGCCGAAGTACTGTTCCAAGCGCGTCAGCGATTCGACCGCCGCCTCGAGGGCAAATGCCGTGAGATGTCCTTTACCCGGCACGTGCCAGATGCGAATCGGCGTGCGGCCGACGAAACGCGCCTCGGATGATTCAAGCTCGCCGACGCACAGCGCGCACAGATACGTGGACAGCTTCGGCGTGGTGGTGAAGTGGACGGTCTTGTGGCCGTCACCGTGCTCGTCGACGCGCGCGATCGGGTTGTTCGAGATCACCGCGTTGCGGGACTCGGTGGTGACCGAGAAGGTGAAGCGCGCCTTGAAGCTCGGCTCGTCGAAACACGGGAAGAAGCGGCGGGCGTCGGCGGCCTCGAGTTGCGTGAAGGCGTAGCGCCGTCCGTTGCTGGTGGCGCTGTAGAGCCCGCGCAGATGCTTTTGCAGCGGACCGGAGAAACCCAGCTTCAGCAGCGCGGCACCCTTGGCAATCGCGGTCGGGAGCGTCAGCGTGACCGTCTCGCGTTTTGTATGGGCGAGCGGAGTCGCCACCTGGGTGACGCCAGCGGTGATGACGGTCGCGCGCTCGATCGTGAGATCGGCGGCGTGCACCTCGATCGCGGTGTGGGCGCGAGCGAGCGTCAACTCGATCCGCGCTTCGCCGTGAAAGGTTCCGGCCTCGAGGTCCGGCGTGACGTGCACGGCATAGTGCGTCGGCTGAACCAGCGCCGTCAGACGGAATTCCGCGTCCGGGACGCGTACCGGCCACGGGCGCGTCCGACTTCTCTGGTTGGATTTCTGTTGCTTACGCGGCGCCGCTAGCTTGCCCTTCACAATTGCCTCCGTCTCACCATTTCACGATTCACGAGTCACGAGTCACGTTTCACGTCTCACGTCTCACGTCTCCGCGTAGCGGAACAGGCGCTGGCCGATCAAGAACGACACGCCGCCGTAGGCGAACAGGAATAGGAGTTCCGGAGCGATTTCCATGAGTGTCTTCTCGCGGAGCATGACATCGTGCAAGGCCAACATCGACCACGTCGTCATCGCGGCCTGCGCAATCGTTTGCATCCACTTCGGCTGTTCGAAGAACGGCCACCAGCAACCGCCGATCGACGCGAGGATGAACATCGACGACAACCCCGCCGGAATGATCTGCTCCCGTGTCCGCGCGATGGCAGCAATGATCATGCTGAAGCACGCCATCGAAAACACGATGGCGAACACCGTGAGCACAAAGGCCACAACGGAGTGTCCGAGCGAGAGGTGATACATGAAGTGCCCAAAGCCGAGCAGCAAGGTGAGCTGCGCCGCACCGACGAGGATGCGCGCGAACAGTTTGCCGCCCAATACCGCCCACGGTGTCACCGGTGCGATCGCGATGCGGCCGCTCGTGCCCCATGCTTCTTCGTCGCGCAGACCGAACGACACGCTGAACAACAGACTGAGCAACACGAAGGTCACACTGAACCCCGGCACGTTCTGTTCGAGCGATGAAAACTTCAGTCGCTTGCCAGTGAGCGCTCGCTCCTGCAGGTCGAGCAGTTCTTCGTGAAACGGATCGCCGAGCGAGGCAGCTTCACGGTCAGCGAGCAGCATCACTGCCTTGATCGCGCTCAGCTCCGTGCCTTGCGCGGGATCGGTGAGCAGCTCGATGGTCGATGGTTTGTTGGTGAGGTAGCGCTTACTCATACCGCCGGGAAGCACCAGCATGGCGGCGGCTTGGTTCTCGTCGCGCACCAGCGCCTCGGCCCTGGCGCGATCAACTACCTGCACGTCGAGGTGCTCGCGGAATACCTTGATCAGCGCGTTCGCCACCGGTCCCTCGTCTTCGTTGACGATCGGTAACAGAATGTTGCTGCTGCCGCCGCCCTGGGTTTCGGCGACGACGAGGATGACGATAATCGGCACCACGATCAGCGACACCAACGCCGAGCGATCACGGGCGATCAAACGCAGATCCTTGCGCGTGACCCACAGCAGTTTGCGCCAGTTCATCACGCGGTATCGTCTTGGCCGCCGAACTTCTTGCGCATGCTCTCGAGCAGTGCCTCGATCGAGCCCTTGCTGAGCTGGCGGTCGAGCTGCTGGCGGAAGTTGTCGGTGAGGCTCAAGTCCTCGACTTGGATGTCGATGGCCAACCAGCGCGCAGCGGCCGCGCGCATTCGGTAGGTCACCATGAACTCGTCCTTGGGTGTGACGATCTTGGTGTCGACGCGGGTGAACCCGTCGCCCGGCGTCTCGCCGACGTAGTCGAACACCGGCTTCTCGAAGAACAGCAGCTTTTGGAGATACGTGCGCTGAAACAGGGTGCGGAAGAGCGCGAGGAACTCGCGTTGCTGCGCGGGGCTGAATTGGGTCCAGTGATCGCCGAGCGCCGCGCGTCCCATCGCATCGGTGTCGAGAAAATCCTTGAGCACCGCTTCCAGCTCGGAGAGCTTCTGGTTGTGCAGATGGTCACCGTTCACGATCGCGCGGGCGCGCTCAAGGGTGTCCTTGGTGTAGTCGAGCGCGTTGACGGCGAGGACGGGGCGAGAGAAACCCAGTACCGCCGCGAACAGAAGGCCGATCCACGTTACACTGTGTGTAGGAGCGCTTTCGATACGATCGCTTCGCGATCTACTCGGGCAAACGGGTATTAGGCTTCCCGAGGAAAAACCGCTTCCCCGAGTAGCCGCCCTGAGTAGAAGCCGAAAGGTTCGTATCGAAGGGCGGCGTATCGAGGGGTCACCCTTTGCGAAAATCCGGGTAGGGGCGACGCATGCGTCGCCCGTTCCTCGCGGGAACCGATGCAGTTCGGTCATCGAACTTCAGTCCCGCAGTTCCTTGCCGGTCAGACGCAGGAAGAGCGTCTGCAGACTCAGCGGCGCGATTTGGATGGTGACGCGATCGGCGTAGCGGCCGATGATCGCCGTCAGCGCGGGCAGCGCGCGCGCCGCGCCTTGGGTGAAGACACGCACCGTGCCGTCACTGCGTTCGGTGCTGCAGACTCCGGCCGCCGTTTGCAGGCCGCTGAGATCAACCGAAAGGGGCAAGCCGCGCACCTCGATCACCTCGGCGCAGCCGGCGTCGGCGAGCAGATCGCTGAGACGCCCCATTGCGATGATGCGGCCCTCGTCAACTATCGCGATGCGGTCGCACAGTTGTTCCGCTTCTTCCATATAGTGCGTCGTGTAGACGATGGCCGTGCCGTCGTTGCGCAGGCCGCGGACGATCTCGAAGATGTGCTCGCGCGAATGCGGATCGACCCCGACGGTGGGCTCGTCGAGCAGCAGCAACCGCGGTTGGTGGACCAAGCTCACCGCCAAGTTGAGCCGGCGCTTCATGCCGCCGGAAAAATTTGCGACCGGCTCGTTGGCGCGGGTGTCGAGTTCCACCAACGACAGTAGTGTGCGCACACGTTCGCCGAGGTCGCGCCGGCGCACGCCGAACATGCGCCCGAAGAAGCGCAGATTTTCCGCCGCCGTGAGGGTTGGATAGATTGCAATTTCCTGCGGCGCCACGCCGATCAGGTGGCGCACGGCTCCCACCTCGCGGGTGACGTCGTGGTCAAACACTTGCGCGGTTCCGGCCGACGGTTGCCGCAGCGTGGCGATGATCGAGATCGTGGTGGTCTTGCCGGCGCCATTCGGACCGAGCAGTCCGAACACCTCGCCGGCACGCACTTCAAAGGAAACCCCGCGCACCGCTTCGATCTGGTCGTAGTTCTTGCGCAGCTCGTGAACCCGCAGCGCCACGCCCGGTGCCGGGCTGCGTTCCGGCACGGACTGTAGTATCGGTTGCGACCGCTCAACGGGCTGGGGCACAACGGTGAGGCTGGGCATCTTGTTTGTCAGTTCGGCGCTCGATCCGAGGGTACCGGATTCCCGCCTGGCAGATCCGCAGGAAACCAGATTTGGTAGGCTGGGGGAAGGGCTGCGGCCAACTTTCTCGTTTCAGTTGTTAGGAGGGTCGCGATGCGTGCAATCATCAACGGATGGTCGAGATTGGGATTGTTGCTCCTGGTGGTGTTGGCGCCGGCGGCGCGCGCCGCGGACTCGGACGCCGCGCCGTGGACGCTCAGCCGCTGCATTCAAGCCGCGCTGCGGTCCAGTCCAGACTTGGCCGCCGCTGCCGCCGACATCGCCGCGGCGCAGGGTCGTTTGCGCGAGGCTGAGGCCGGCCGCTACGGCGAGGCCGGGTACACGCAGTTACTCGGGCTGGTCAACAAAGCGAACGGTAACGCGGTCGCTTCGAACGACAGCAAGAACGATTTCTTCAACGGCCTCGGTCCGTTCACGCGCATGGACTTGCACCTCGCCGTGCCGCTGCTGACGTTCGGCAAATTGCAAGCCGCGCTGGAAGCCGCCCAGCACGGGCTGGCGAGCGAGCACGCGCGCAGCGCCGAGCGCCGCGACGCAATCATCGCCAGCACCAAGCAGCTCTATTACGGCTTGCTGCTGGCGCGGCAACTCGCCGACATCTTGCACGACATGCAGGAGACGCTCGACAAAGCCGTCGCCACCACAGAGAAACGGCTGGCGGACAAGACCCCGGGCACAACGGAGCTCGATCTGCTGAAACTGAAAGTCGGCCGCGCCCGCTTCGCCAAGGGCATGGCGGACGTGAACGCCTCGGCGCTGCTGGCGCGCAGCGCACTGGCGCGCACCGTTGGAGTCGCCGATGGCGAATCGGGTGGCAGCGAATTCGATGTCGCCGATCGCAAGCTGCAACCGGTCAAGGCGGAGCTGAAGCCACTCGACGACTACCTCGCGCACGCGCTCGACCGCCGTCCCGAGTGGACGCAACTCGAAGCCGGCGTGGCCGCCCAGCGCGCGAAGGTCGCACTCGAAGAGGCGGACTACTATCCCAAGGTGTTTCTCTCCACCGGGCTGCAGTTCGCGCGCGCCGGCAATCGCACCGAGCAGAGCAATCCGTTCGCCTATGACGACTTCAACTACCTGCGGCCGGTCGGTGTCCTCGGGATGAACTGGGACCTCAACTTCTGGACCACCGGCGCCAAGGTGGATCAAGAACGCGCCGCACTCGACCGGCTGCGGGCCCTGCGTCGCGACGCGGAGACCGGGCTGCCCCTCGAATTGCGGACCGCCTACATCGAAGTGACCAAACAGCACGACACGCTGACAGCGGCGGAAGATGGTCGCAAAGCGGGGCGCGGCTTGCTCATCCTCACCGTCAGCAACTTCGACCTCGCCATCGGCACCGCCGAGGAACTGTTCAACGGCCTCGGCGCCTATACCGAGAGTAGCAGCGACTACTACCGCGCCGTCCACGACTACAACGTCGCGGTCGCGTCGTTGAGCCGCATCGTCGGCGAGGTGACCGACCTCCAATACTGAGGCGGGCTACATCTCCGGCAATTGGTGGCGAGCGGCACGCAGTGCATCGCGCCAGAAGGCGGGCTGCAGAAACATGCGCCACAGCAGATCGTCGGGAGCGAAGGTACCGTCCATGTCGGCATCGCGCCATGCGTGCAACGCGCCGCTGAGTGCGGCGCCGCGATTGGTTGCGCCCGATTCCAGTAGCGTGCGCACCAGCGCCCGCGCCGAGCACCATTTCACGCTGGCGGCGAGCTGCGCGGGCGCCGCCTCGGCGCGCTGCTCCGTCGCCTCGCAATACAGCAGATACGGCAGATTGATTCCGCAACGCGTCGCCAGTTCGATCCACAGCCACGGGCGCGGGTTAGCGTCGAGCAACTTCAACTGCCCGTCAGCCGCGTCGCGCTTGAATTCGAGATCGGCGATTCCAGTGAAGCCCGCCTGCTCAACCAGCCGCCACACCGGCGCCGCCAATTCCGGCAGTGGCAAGCCCTCGACCACCGACCCATCGCCGAAGTCGCGCGGCACCTGCGCCAACTTCCGCGCGGTGAACAGCGCGCGATTGCCGTCGCGCCCAACAAACACGCCCGCGGTGAGCAAGTCCGTGACCTCGCCCGGGACCGGTCGCTGCAGCATCATCTCGTACCCCAGCTCGTGCGCGCGGGTGACGATCGCCCGCGCGTGGGCGACGTCGGGTGCGAGCAGCGCCTTACATCCGAAGTCGTGGCGGAACGACCGCAGCGCATAGTCGCCGACCCAGATCACGCGCTGCGCTGGCTTGACCACGATCGGGTACGACAGATCGGTAGGCCAGTGGGTGGCGGTGAGCACCCAGGTCTGCGGTGTCGCCACCCCAGCCGCTGCGCTCGCTTCGTATAGGCGCGGCTTCGACACCCAGCGTGCCAGTTGCTCCACCGGCGACAGCGCGATGCGGAAGTGCTGCGCCAACTCATCGCGACCGCGTTGTACGAGCAACATCGACGACTCGTCGGTGACGAACAGCACCGGCGGTGTGGCGAACGTGCGGCCGATCGTCATCACGGCATCGAGAAACGCGCGGCCCGCGCTCGGCGGCGGACAGGTGACGACGCGCGCGTGACGCGAATAGCGTGCCGGCCCGAGCGCGTTCCACGCCGCGACCGTACAGGCCACGCCGCGCGGCGCCAGGCTGCGGACGAGTCCCAGAGCGGTCAGGCTGTCGGGAACGATGACCGCCGGCGCGAGATCGGTACGAGGTTGCACGAGGTCCGGTCCTCACACCGGCGATGGCGGGCACTGGGTGTGGAGCACGTCGACCGCGGTCTCGCCGCGCCGAATCAGGTGCAACACGCCGCGCACATCAACGAAGTACACCGGCGCGCGCGGCCGGGTGAACTGATTGGCGCGCGCGATCGAGTACGCGCCGGCATCGAGGATCGCGACCGGATCGCCGACCTCGAGCGTGGGTGCCGGGTGATCGTAGAAGAGCACGTCTTGCGTCGCCAGCGTCGGCCCGCCGAAATGCCAACGCTCGGTGGCCGGCTGGTTGGCGCGAGTCGGAAACTGCACGCGCCATTCGGAGAACGAGAGCTTCTCGGGCAAATCGTTGAGGCTCACGTCGAGGAAGACCCACGGTGGTTTGACGACGCCGACGCGGGCGAGCATCAGGCCCGCGCTGGCCACCAACGTGCGACCCGGTTCGAGCCCGACCGTCAACGGCAGATCGTGTCGGCGGCGCAATTCCACGATGCGCGCGGCGATGCGCGCGGCCATTGACAGACTCGACTCCATCGGTGCCTGCATCACGCCGAAACGCTCCGCGACGCGCGCAAAAGCGAACCGACGCGCGACGCGCAGGTTCAGCATCGCATCGGCGGGCAGACCGCCGCCGAGATTTACCTCATCGATCTGCACGCCGCGCTGGCGCAGGTGCGCCGCGGCGGCGAAAAACTGATCGAGCGTGGCCAGGTAGCGCTCCGCGCGCGTCACCTGCGAACCGACGTGCGCCATCAGGGCCGTCCACTCCAACTCGTCGGCGTGACCGATGATGTCCGCGAGCCGATCAATATCGGCGATCGGAAATCCGAATTTCTGCCGATACGTGCGGACGATGTGGTGATACTTCGGCGGCGGCAGCGCCGGCTCGACCCGCAATCCGATGCGCACGCGTCGCCCGGCGCGTTGCGCCAAGCGACGCAGCGTCGCGATCTCTTCCGCAGACTCGACGTTGATGAGGTAAATCTCATCGGCAATTGCGCGCGCCAACTCCGCTTCATCCTTCAGCGGGCCATCGAAGACGACACGACTCCAGTCGAACCCGGCGCGCTCGACGGCGAGCCGTTCCACACCGCCGGAGATCTCAGCGCCGCAGCCGAGATCACGCAGGGTCGTCAATACGCCGGTCTCGAAGTTCGATTTGACCGAGTAGTACAACCGTACCGGATCAGCGGCAGCGAGCGCGTGCCGGAGCGCGGCGTAGTGATCGCGGAGGGACTGCTCGAACATGACGTACGCGGGCGTACCTGTGTGCGCCGCGAGCGCGGCAAGATCGGCGACCTTCGGCGTGGCGCCAAAGATCGCCGCAGCGGAGGATACCGCCGACGATGACGCAAGCATGATCTCTAGTCATGTAGCGTTCCCACCCGTGAAAAGGCAAGGCGAAAATGGGTCGCCGGTCTACGAAACGGGCCAGATCGGAAAGCGCACACATAGCGCACGCACGTCGGCGGCGATGCGCATGCGCAGCGATGCATCGTCTGGTTGATGCAACACCGCGCCGATCCATTGGGCGATCTGCCGCATCTCGACGCTGCCCATGCCGCGCGTGGTCAGCGCTGGCGTCCCAAGCCGCAAGCCGCTGCAAATCGTCGGCGGGCGCTGATCGTACGGGATGGTGTTCTTGTTGGCGACGATGCCGGCTTCTTCGAGTAGATTCGCGGCCACTTTGCCGGTGAGATGCTGCGGCCGCAGGTCGATCAGCATCAGATGGTTGTCGGTGCCGCCCGACACCAGCCGGAATCCCGCATCGATCAACCCCGCCGCGAGTTCCCGCGCGTTGACGATGGTCTGTTGCTGGCGTGCGCGGAAGCCTTCGCTCATCGCTTCGCGGAACGCGATCGCTTTGGCGAAGATCGTGTTCACGTGCGGCCCGCCCTGCGTGCCGGGAAAAACCGCCTTGTCGATCTTTGCGGCCAATGCCTTCCGGCAGAGGATCACGGCTGAGCGTGGACCGCCGAGTGTCTTCTGGGTCGTGGTGGTGACGACATCGCAGTGCGGCACCGGATCGGGATGCACACCGCCGACTATCAAACCGGCGATGTGCGAGACATCGGCCATCAGATACGCGCCGACGCGGTCGGCGAGGCCGCGCCACGCGGCGAAGTCCCACAGCCGCGGGTACGCGGTCGCGCCGGTGACGATCAGTTTGGGTCGCACGCGTTCCGCGAGTTCGGCGATGTCGTCCATGTCCAACCGTTCGGTTTCGCGATTCACGCCATAGTGAATGAAGCGATAGAGCTGACCCGACATATTCACCGGACTGCCGTGCGTGAGGTGGCCGCCCTGGTTGAGATCGAGGGCGAGCACCGTATCGCCGGGCTGTAGCAGCGCGAAGTAGACGGCGAGATTCATCTGCGCCCCGCTGTGCGGTTGCACCGAGGCGTGCTCGGCACCGAAGAGTTGCTTCGCGCGGTCGATGGCGAGCCGTTCGATGGCATCGCTGGGGCCGCAGCCGTTGTAGTAGCGCGCGCCGGGGGCACCCTCGGCGTACTTGTTGGCGAACACGTTGGCGACGGCGGCGATCACGGTCGGGCTGGCGTAGTTCTCCGACGGGATCATCATCAGCGTGTCGCGTTGGCGCGCTTCCTCGGCGTCGAGGATGGCGGCCGCATCAGGATCGATCGAATGGAAGTCCATCTGTGCCTCCGTTGGAGAGCCGAAACGAAAAACGCCCGGACTCCCCTCTACGGGGACCCAGGCGTTCGGCCCACCAGCGTCAGCACTCCCTCGTGGTCGGTTCCACGCGATCCCGATGCGGGACCCTCCGGAGTTCCACCGGAGTCGCCAGTCGTGCAGTCGATGACTACCGCAACCCTAGTCCGGGTGAGCGCATTACGTCAAGACTGCCAGATGCGGCCACGTTTGCGATGGGCTCACGATCGTACAAGCCATTTTCCGGGCAAGCCGTCGATGCCGCAATCGATGGCCACCGCCGCTTCGCTCCGCAGCGCTTCGATCGCACGGGTCGCGCGTCGGCGATCGCCGACAACGCTCACCACATCGTTGAACGTCGCGTAGATCACCGCCTCCAGATAGCGGCGCGTCACCTGCGCGGCCGCGTGATCTTCTTTGAGTCGACGCGCCTCGCTGACGCGCTCGGGATACCGGCGCGCCACCAGATCCCACACGTAGGTGAACGGATCGTATCGCACCTCGCGCATCGCCACGTAGAGTCGCTGCTGGAGCTCGGCGAGGGCGCCATCGAAGGTGCGGCGTTGGCCAGGGCGGGCCAAATTGACCGCCAGCTTCAGCGCCAATGTATCCTGTGGGCCCTCGCGATGCAGGACGTCGAGCACGGCCTTGGCCGCCGGTGAGAGCAACCCGTCGCGATACTCGCGCACGTAGTCGCGTTGCGGACCGAACAGCCGGTAGACGGCCGGGAACAAATCCCAGGCGACGAAGATCGGTTTGCCGCGAATCAGTTTCGCGTAGAACACCTCGCCGGCGGCGGGAAGCGCGTCTTTCAATCGCCAGGCGAGACTGACTTCCGGGTCGTGATGACTGTGGTGCGGGAACTGCGGATCGCGGCGCCCGCAGACTGCAACCCACAGCGAGGGCAGATTGAGCGCGCGGGTGGCGAACAAGGAGGCGAGGCCGGCCTGGTTGAGAAACGTCAGCGCGCGCCGCGCGCCCTGCACACGCAGCCGCGGCAGGCGCCGGAAGGTACGATCGCGGCGTGCTTCGAGCCGATCGAGTGAGATCGCTTCGGTTGCGGGCATCGCAACGCCTTACAAAATTGGCGAACTTGAGTAAAATTGCCCGCGCGTATTTTGCCGGCGAGCAAAACACAGTAGAGAAGGGGCTCGCAGGAGGAACGACACCATGGCAGAGAGCACCCTCACGGTCACCGATAGCCGCACCGGCAAACAGTACTCGCTGCCGATCAGCGACGGCACCATTCGCGCCACCGATCTGGCCCAGATCAAAGCCGGGCCGGACGACCCCGGCCTGATGAGCTACGACCCGGCGTTCGGCAACACCGCCTCGTGTCGCAGCTCGATCACCTTCATCGACGGCGACAAGGGCATCTTGCGCTATCGCGGGTACCCGATCGATCAACTGGCGGAGAAGAGCACGTTCCTCGAAGTCGCCTACCTGATCGTCAAAGGCGAGTTGCCTTCCACGTCGCACCTCAAAGCATTCGTGCACAACATCACTCACCACACCATCATCCACGAGAACATCAGCAAGTTCATCGACGGGTTTCACTACGACGCGCACCCGATGGGCATTATGGTGAGCACGGTCGGCGCGCTGTCCACCTTCTATCCCGACGCCAAGAAAATCTTCGACGCCGAATCGCGCAAGGTGCAGACGCATCGCCTGATCGCCAAGATGCCGACGCTGGCCGCGTTCGCCTATCGCCATTCGATCGGTATGCCCTACGCGTATCCCGACAACGACCTCAGCTACACCGGCAACTTCCTCAACATGCTGTTCAAGAAGACCGAGCTGAAATACAAACCCAATCCGGTGATCGAGCACGCGCTCGACGTGCTCTTCATCTTGCACGCCGATCACGAGCAAAACTGCTCGGCCAACGCCATGCGCTGCGTCGGCAGCTCGCTCCCCGATCCGTATTCATCGGTGGCGGCGGCCACCGCGGCGCTCTACGGTCCACGCCACGGCGGCGCTAACGAGGAAGCGGTGCGGATGCTGCAGGAGATCGGCAGCGTCGGCAACATCGCGAACCACATCAAGCGCGTGAAGGCGGGCGAAGTGCGGCTGCAAGGCTTCGGCCACCGCGTGTACAAGAACTACGATCCGCGCGCCAAGATCATCAAGACGATCTGCGACCAGGTGCTCGAAGTCACCGGCCGCAATCCGTTGCTCGACATCGCCCTCGAATTGGAACACATCGCGTTGCAAGACGACTACTTCGTCTCGCGCAAGCTCTACCCCAACGTCGACTTTTATTCGGGCATCATCTACCAAGCGATGGGATTTCCCAGCGACATGTTCCCCGTCCTGTTTGCCATCGGGCGGACGCCGGGCTGGATCGCGCAGTGGCAGGAGATGTTGCTCGATCCCGAAACCCGGATCGCCCGCCCGCGCCAGATCTACACCGGCCATGGCGCGCGCGACTACGCGCCACTCGATCAGCGCACGGAGCAGTAGAAGTGTCGCGTCGCGCAAATCTCAACAACGCCGAAGCTCGCATATCGTTCGATCGCTCACCCATTTTCTCCGAGACGGTCGATTTGTTCTCTGAGTGTAGGGGCGATGCATGCATCGCCCTCCGTCTTCTCGGCAGCGGACATCTCGGTTCGCGGGCGACGCATGCGTCGCCCCTACAGGGAACGGCGGAAACAGCGCAGCGGCGCGCTTATGGACAGTCTCCTCTGAGAGAGCAAACCCTACTCCGGCAAGGCTTCCACCCGGAGCGAAGCACTATCGTCGCGTCGCGACGGCGTTGTACGAGATGCGGCTGCCGGGCGGCACCGATTCCACCAGCCACACGTTGCCACCGATGACCGAGCCGCGACCGATCACGGTCTCGCCGCCGAGGACGGTGACCCCCGAATAGATCGTCACATCGTCTTCAATCGTCGGGTGACGCTTGCGTTCGCGTTCGCGCAGCGCAGCCACGTTCTCGCCGCGGACGCTGAGCGCACCGAGGGTGACGCCTTGGAAGATGCGCACGTTGTTGCCGATCACGCTGGTCTCACCGATGACCACGCCGGTGCCGTGATCGATGAAGAAGCGCTCGCCGATCCGGGCGCCAGGATGAATGTCGATGCCAGTGCGGCTGTGCGCCTCTTCGGTCATGATGCGCGGGATCATCGGCACCTGTTCGACATAGAGTTCGTGCGCAATCCGATGCGTGGTGATCGCGTGGATGGCCGGATAGCTAAAGACGATCTCCTCCACGCTCTTCGCGGCGGGATCGCCGTCGAAGGCCGCGGCTACGTCGAGGTTCAGCAAGCGGCGCAGCTCGGGCAGCTTGCTGAACAAACGTAGGACGGCGGCCTCGCTCCACTGCGCGTCGCGCTCGGGGCCAACGCGGCAGCACATCTGCTCGTAACTCACCGCGCGGCGGATCTGCTCGACGAGGACGCCCCACGCCGAGTACAGTTGCTCACTGATCGAAAAGCGGAGGTTGCCACGGTCGAGCGGCCGCGTGCTGTAGAACCCGAGATAGATGACCGAGTGAAGACTGCGCAGCGCTTCAATGATCGCACGGCGGTTCGGCAACGCGGCGCTTTCGAGGCTATCGATCGGATGGCTGCCATCGTAGCTGGCCATCACCAGATCGACGATCGCTTCCAGTTCGCCTTGGCGGCTATCCTTGGTCCCCATCGATCCCCCTTCGTGCGCCGTCATTATGCGCTGATGCGCCGGGGAGACAACCCGGGATGGTGAGCATGCGTGGACACAAGCTGGAAAGCCTGTGCCACCACTGATTTCGCACAAGGAGTGGCCCCTCGATACGCAGCTCTTCGATACGAAGCCTTCGGCTTCTACTCAGTGCCGCTACTCGGGGAAGCGGTTTTGTTTCTCAGCAATCCACCACCCGTTTGCCCGAGTAGCTCGCGAAGCGATCGTATCGAGGGCCGGCCCTTACGGCGACTACAGCTCGTCGCGGGTGCGGACGATCTTGTGGATCAGGCCGTACTTCTTGCCTTCGTCGGGGCCCATCCAATAGTCGCGGTTGGTGTCGGTGGCGACCTTCTGCACCGTCTGCCCGGTTTCGGCGGCGATCAACTGATTCGCCTTGTCGCGCAGCTTGAGAATTTCCTGCGCGGTGATGTCGATGTCCGCCGCCGAGCCGTGCAATTGGGTCGAGGGCTGATGGATCAGCAGGCGGCAGTGCGAGAACGCGAAGCGGTGTTCCTTCTTGGCAGCGATCAACACGATCGTCGCCGCGCTGGCGACCAGTCCGACCGCGATCGTCTTCACCGGCGGCTTGATGAACCGAATGGCGTCGAAAATCGCGAAGCCGCCGTCGGCCGAACCCCCGGGTGAATTGATGAACAGTCGGATGTCTTTGGTCGCGTCCATCGCTTCGAGCAGGAGCAGCTGCGTGATCATCCGCTGCGTAACTTCGTCGTTGATCTCCTGGCCGAGGATCAGGTTCCGCGACTCCAGCAGCTTCTGCATGATCGAATCGGATTCGTTCGCCTTGGCGTGTTCTTCGTTCTTCGGCACGGGGATCTCCTCAGTTGGGGACTTACTCGTAATACTCGCGGCCGAGGTGAGTGATGAGTTCCTCGCCGCGGAGGTAGCGGAGCGTGTTCTTGAGTTTCTGTTGTTGGATGAACAGGTCGTGTTCCGGATACAAGCCGGGCGCCGTTTGCGGGCTCTTGAAGTAGAACGACAGCCATTCCTGGATGCCGTGCATGCCGGCGCGCTGCGCAAGATCGAGGAACAGCGCGAGGTCGAGCACCAGCGGTGCGGCGAGAATCGAGTCGCGACACAGGAAGTTGATCTTGATCTGCATCGGGTAACCGAGCCACCCGAAGATGTCGATGTTGTCCCAGCCTTCTTTGTTGTCGCCGCGCGGCGGGTAGTAGTGAATGTTCACCTGATGCACGTAGTCGCCGTAGAGATCGGGATGACGATCGCGCGGCAGGATGACATCGAGCACGGAGAGCTTGCTGGTCTCCTTGGTCTTGAACGACGCCGGCTCATCGAGCACCTCGCCGTCGCGATTGCCGAGGATGTTGGTCGAGAACCAGCCGCGGAGCCCGAGCGCGCGCGCCTTCAAGCCCGGTGCGATGATGGTCTTCATCAACGTTTGGCCGGTTTTGAAGTCCTTACCGCACACCGGCACGCCGTTGCGTTGCGCCAACTCCATCATCGCGGGGATGTCCAGGGTGAGATTGGGGGCGCCATTGGCGAACGGGATATCGAGCGTGAGCGCGGCGTAGGCGTAGACCATGCTCGGCGCGATGGCGGGGTCGTTGCGCCGCAGGCCGTCTTCGAAACTCGCCAGCGAGGCGTGGACGGCTTGGGGTTGGAGAAACGCTTCGGTGCTGCCACACCACACCATCACCATGCGCGTGGCGCCGCTGCCGCGCTGAAACTCTTCGATGTCGCCGATCAGTTGACGCGCGAGATCCATCTTGGTCGGGGCCGACTTCACGTGTGTACCGTCCAGGCGCTTGACGTACTCGCGATCGAATACAGCAGGCCACGGATTGATGGCTTCCAGTTCGGGCCGAATCATTTCGAGCAGCGGGCGATCGAGCACCTGCGCCCGCAGCGCGGTCTGGTAGGCGTTATCGGGAAAAATGTCCCAGCCGCCGAAGACCAGGTCGGAGAGTTCCGCCAACGGCACGAAATCTTTGATCAGCGGATTGCGCCCCTCGGTGCGTTTGCCGAGGCGGATCGTCCCCATTTGGGTGAGCGAGCCGATCGGTTTGCCGCATCCCTTTTTCACCAGTTCGACGCCGGCGATGAACGTGCTGGCGACGGCGCCGAGTCCGGGCAGCAACACGGCGAGCCGGCCGGTGGGTGGAACGAGTGGTGTCGGTGATTCGGTCACAACGATGGCGCGCCGTTCGCGCGTGGCCTGTCTCATAAAGGACGGCGCCGAGCGACGCAAGTCTGGCGTGAGACGTGAGACGGGATTCGTGAGTGGTGAATCGTGAATGGATGAATCGTGAGGGGTGAGTCGTGAGTGGCGTGAGTGCTCAGCGCCGATGCGCTACTGCCTACCAACACGCCTCACGGTTCACGTCTCACGGTTCACGACTCTCGACTCACGTCTCACGAGTCACCATTCACGCCGCGCCGCCGCTTTGCGGGCGCGTCCCACTGTGGTACGGCAGCGGGCGCCGAAAAGGGGGCCGCGGTCACTCGATGAATCGGATTGCGTTTGTGGGGGGCACGGGCCCGGAAGGAATGGGGCTAGCCTTGCGCTGCGCGCTGGCCGGCGAAGCGATCGTGATCGGTTCGCGCGAGGCAACGCGGGCCGAGTCCACCGCGGAGAAGTTGCGCATGCAGTTGCGTGGCGCCGGCTCATCGGTCGACGTGCTCGGACGCGCCAACGGCGACGCGGTGGACGGCGTGAACATCGTCGCGCTCTGCATGCCGTTCGCAGGCTTGGAGCCGGTGTTGCGAGAGTTAGCGCCAAAGCTGAGCGGAAAGATTCTGCTCGATCTGGTGAACCCGCTGGTGATGCAGAAGGGCAGCTTTGTGTTGCAGGCGGTCGCGGCCGGCTCGGCCGGCGAGTTAGCGCAGCAGTTGGTGCCCGACGCTTACGTGGTCAGCGCGTTCAAGAATCTCAGCGCTGAAGAACTTTGCGAGCTGACGCATACACTGGTTGGCGATGTCGTGTTGTGCGGCAATCACGACGAATCGAAGCGCCGCATCGTCGAGTTGATCGGCCGCATCCCGACGCTGCGCGCCGTCGACGCCGGCGGGTTGGTTAACGCCCGTCACCTCGAAAGCATTACCGCGCTGCTGCTCAACCTCAACCGCCGCCACAAGGCGATCACGTCGATTGAGATTCTCGGGTTGAAGTGATCGCGATGAGTTGGTCAGCAGCCCGCTGAAAACCCCCGAGCAGCCATCACGCGGCAATTCCCTCTCCCGCATCGCCTGCGGGAGAGGGCGAGGGTGAGGGTTCCCGTCAGCGGGCCGGAGGCCCGCTTGGCCTTGCGCCGCAAGGCGTCCGAACATGGTGCCCTCACCTCAATCCTCTCCTGCGAGTGATGCGGGAGAGGAGGTCTCGCTGGTTTCTCCCTCTGATTGTGACAACGTGCGTTCTTCACCGGGCGGTTAGCGCGGCGGCTCAACAACGATCGTGCCGCTGATTCCGTCCGCTGGCACTACGTGGCCTTCGGGGTCGGCGGCTCTGAGTCCATTGATGGTGAGCGGATAGCTCCCGGCGACCGCATTCGCAGCGATGGCCACGCGGCAGCGATAGAGTTCCACTCCGTCGGGAATGAGAGCATCGTCGCCGTCCGTAAGACCGGGAGCGACAATCGCACGAATAGCCGTGCAGTTGTTGGTCTCCATACATCCTGGAGGTGACTCACTATGGAAGGCGAAGCCGCTCAAAGACTTGTGGAGGTCCGGATTCACGCGGCAGTCTGGTTTGTGCCTCGCCGTTGCGGCGATCTGTAACGGCGCATCGAAGTAAATTTCGTTTTGAACGCCAAGGATCTCGCCGGTCCGGACGTGCAGCGTCACCGCGAACTCGACGTCCTCGCCCGGCCTGCCGGACGCGGTGCCGATTTCGATCTGAGCCCCCGACACAATCGTTGGCGTCGCAGTCGGACAGCCCAGTACTGGATCGCATGGCGTCGCTGTCGCGGTCGGTGTGCGCGTCGGCGACGACCCCACCACGAAGATCTCCCCGTCAACACCCGATGCCGGCAAACGCCTGCCTCTCGCATCCGCGGCAACCAATCGCTCGATGCGCAGCGGCGATCGCCCCAAGGGTGCATCGGCATGGATTAATACATCGCAGGAATAGAGCGCTCCGTCGGGAATCGGATCCAGATTGACGGGTGAGAAGACGAGCACGCGCAGAGTGGCGCAGGTTCCACTGTCGCCGCAGCCGGACGGAATAAGGTTGGAGCCGACCTGCTTGCGGATAGCGGGATTCAGCGAGCAGGGACCGACAGACAGAACAGCGGGATCGAAGGCGATGTCATTCTGCACGCCTACGACTTCGGCACCGACGACGTTTAGAATGACAACAAGTACAGCGTGTCCTGCACGCGGACCCGCAAAGCTTTGAAGCTCGATCGATACGAACGGTGTCCCACAATCGAGCGCGGGGTCGCACGGCGTTATCGGTGCAGGGGGTGTTGCTGTCGGCGATGGCGTTCGGCTGTGCGTCGCAGTGGGGCAGCCCGTGATCGGGTCGCACGGCGTCGGGGTAAGTGAAGGTGGAGCCGAAAACTTCGGTGCCGCAGTCTGCGTCGTTGCCGGCGTCGAAGCTGGGAACGCGAGTGGAGTCTGCTGAGTGCCTACGGGCGGGACGATCGTGCCGCCGCAGCCGCTTGCGAGCAACGCAACGAGAATCAATCTCGACAGCCGAGTCGTCATGATAGTCCCGAGACGGACTGTGATGAGACTACTCGCCGCTGCGCGAGCAAAGCAAGCAGAATCGAATTGATGACGAGAGTGGCGGGCGTACCGCTCGCCGCACAGGCACGGAGGCCTGTGCCCAGCCGAACGCGCGGACCGGGACGCGCTGACAGTCGCGCGCTCAGGTCGCCGGTTGGTATTGCGCGATGATGCGTTCGGCGACGCGGGTCTTGAGATCGAGCGAACCGACGGGGACGTAGCTGCAGAGTTTCGCCATCGCACCGAGGTGACGCGTTGCCGTCTCCGCGTCATTCGACAGCAAGCGGCGCGCGGCTTGGCTGAAGCGCTCGCTGGTGTCGGCGGCGACTAGTCGCGTGAGATCGATCTCGGCGGCGCACGCGTCGGCACCGCGTTGGCGGATCAGCTTGAGCGTGCGGCCCAGCGCGCTGTCGAGCGCGTAGACTTCGCAGATCATGTCGCTGAACAATTCGAGGTGCTGCTGCTTGCGGCTCAAGTCGGCCGGCTCGCGCTCGACCAACACGCCGGCGGCGTAGGCAGTGAGACGCTTCGCGCCGTCGAGCGCCGCTTGCTCGGCGGCTAACAGAGCGCTGCTGTCGTTCGCCGGCGGCGCGTCGAGTTCAGCGTGCACATGATGGATGAAATCGAGCAGCGGCAACGCACCGGTCATGGCGCGCTTCATCAGCGTGCCGGGAATCAGCAGCCGGTTGATCTCGTTGGTGCCCTCGAAGATGCGATTGATGCGCGAGTCGCGGTAGCGGCGCGCGAACCCGTACTCTTCAATGTAGCCATAGCCGCCGAGCATCTGCAGCGTCTCGTCGACGCAGAAGTCGAGCGTCTCGCTGCCGTAGACTTTCAGGATCGATTGCTCGATGGCGAATTCCTCGGTGACCTTTTGCACGTCGCTCCAATACGACGCGGCGCCGCGGTCGAGCCGCTCGCAGCCGGCGTCGAGCAAACCGGCGGTGCGATAGGTCATGCTCTCGGACGCATAAATGCGCGCGGCCATGTCGGCAATCTTGCGCTGAATGGCGCCGAATTGAACGATCGGCGTCTGAAACTGTTTGCGCGCCACCGCGTAGCGCATCGCTTCGTGCAGCGAGCCCTTGGCCCCCTCGGTGGCGATGCCGCCGAGTTTGAGTCGGCCGATGTTGAGGATGTTGAACGCGATCTTGTGGCCGGCGCCGATGGTGCCGAGCACGTTGGCGACCGGCACGTCGACGTCTTCGAGGATGAGCTGGCACGTCGACGAGCCTTTGATGCCCAGCTTGTGTTCTTCGGGACCGATGCTGACGCCGGGCGTGGCGCGCTCGATCAGAAATGCGGTGAACTTCTCGCCGTCGACTTTGGCGAAGACGGTGAAGAGATCGGCGAAGCCGGCGTTGGTGATGAACTGCTTCACGCCGTTGAGTCGGTACGTCGACCCGTCGGCGGACAGCACCGCCTTGGCTTTGGCGCCGAGCGCGTCGCTGCCGGAACCCGGTTCGCTCAACGCATACGCGGCGAGCCACTCTCCGGTGGCGAGTCGAGGAAGATAGCGCGCGCGCTGTTCGTCAGTGCCGTAGAGCACGAGCGGCAGCGAGCCGATGCCCGTATGGGCCGTCCATGAGACGCTGAACGAGCCGCACACGCTGCCGCGCGCAGCCACCAGCAACGCGACGGTCTTGCTGACGCCAAGTCCGCCGTACTCGCTGGGAATCTCCAGCATCAGCAGCCCGAGTTCGCCGGCGCGCTTGAGCAGGTGCGGCATGAGGCCCGGCTCCTGCGCCTCGATGGCGTCGATGCGCGGCAACACTTCCTTCGCGACGAAGGCGTCGGCAATCGCCGCGAAATGCTCGTCGTCGGGCCCGAAGTCTTCGCGGATGAACGGCTCGCGCTCGGTGACCGGCTCGATCAAGAACGCGCCGCCGCGCGGGGCTTCGGTGCTACAAACCATGCGTGCTCCTTCTCAGTCTGTGCATTGTTGTCGGGCATTGCCGCGGTGTGTTACTGCTCGTGCCGTGGTGCGTCAAGTGGCTTGCGCTCGCTGTCGATGCCGTCCGCACGGTCCGAGTCCAAGACTCATGCCTCTGCGATGCCGGCGCGGCGGGGCGGTTTCACTGCGACTCATCTGCGCCCGACTGCCGAGCGCTGCTCGCAACCCGTCGCACTGAGGCGGTTGCAACGTCTCGCGAGACAGCCGAGCGGCCACGCCGGCACGCACCTGCGACGACGCATTCCCTCGCAAACTGCCGTGGGATTGACGTAGCGCAGGACTATGCGTATCTTCTACGCAAAGTAAGGAGCCCCAATGCAACCCGCCATCGATCGCACCGCGCAGGAGCTGCAACAGCAGTTCGCGCGACTCAACGCCCCGCGCATGTACAGCGAAGCCGCCTGCGGCGACATCGCCGCGTTGGTGACGCGCATCCGCCAGCTCAAGGCCGAGCGCAACGCGGTGGTCCTGGCGCACAACTACCAGCGCCCGGAGATTTTTGAGGTGGCGGACTTCGTCGGCGATTCGTTGGAGCTGGCGCGGCAAGCCAACGGGGTAACCGCCAACGTCATCGTGTTCTGCGGCGTCCACTTCATGGCCGAGACGGCGAAGATCCTCAATCCGGAGAAGACCGTTTTGCTCCCCGATATGCGCGCCGGTTGTTCACTCGCTGACAGCGTGAACGCCGAGGAATTGATCGAACGCCAAACCGAGCTGCGCAAACTCTATCCGGACCTCATGACGGTCGCCTACGTCAACACCACCGCCGAGGTCAAAGCCGTGGTCGACGCTTGCTGCACCTCTTCCAACGCGGTGCAGATCGTCGAGGCCCTGCCGACACAGCACATCCTGTTCGTACCCGACGAGCATCTCGGGCAGTACGTACAGAGCAAAACCGCGAAGACGGTCATCTCGTGGAATGGTAACTGTTACGTCCATCACCAGATCACGCCGGCCAACATCCAGGCGGTGAAGGACTCACTGCCGAACCTCAAGGTGCTGGTGCATCCCGAGTGTCGCGCCGACGTGGTCGCGTTGGCCGACGCTGTGCTGAGCACGAGCGGGATGGTGAAGTACGCCAAGGAAAGCAGCGCCACCGACTTTCTCGTCGTCACTGAGTGCGGGCTGTCCGACCGTCTGCTGATCGAAGTGCCCGAAAAGAAATTCTACAAGGCGTGCAAGCTCTGCCAGTTCATGAAGATGATCACGCTGGAGGGCACGATGCAGGCGCTCGAACGGATGCAATACGAGGTCGTGCTGGAGGAAACAGTGCGCGCTGGCGCCGAGCGTTCGCTGCGTCGCATGCTCGAATTGAGTCAGTAGGCCGACCGTTGGCAGTTGGGTCGTCCCTGAATCCGATCTCCCTGCAGCTCTGCCTCGATGAAGTCCGCGCACGGCCAGAACCATCCCTGGGTCGCCGTCGACGTGGTGATCTTCACCATCGACGAGGGTGAACTGAAGGCGCTGCTGGTGAAACTGAAGGACGGGCCGTTCACCGGTCGCTGGGCGTTGCCGGGCGGCCTGGTGAGCGTTGGCGAACCGCTCGAAGCGGCGGCGACGCGCGAACTGTCCGAAAAAACCGGGTTACGCGATCTCTACCTCGAGCAGTTGCGCAGCTTCGGTTCTCCGACGCGCGATCCCCACGCGCACGTGGTGTCGGTAGCGTACTTTGCGCTGCTGCCGCACAAGGACCGCGACACGCTGGCACATCCGAAGTACGCACGACTCGAATGGCGCGCGGTCACGGCGCTGCCATCGCTCGCATACGACCACAACGCGGTGGCGCGCTACGCACTTGATCGCCTGCGGGCGAAGCTGGCGTACACCAACATCGTCTACAGCTTGCTGCCGCGCGAGTTCACCTTGGGGCAGTTGCAAGAGATTTATGAAGTCATCCTCGGCCGCTCGCTCGATCGCCGCAACTTCCGCAAGAAGCTGCTGGCCACCGGGCTGCTGCGCGCGCTTCCAAAAGTCCGCCGCGGCCCGCACCGCCCGGCAACGCTCTACGCTTTCACCCACCGCCGGCCGATGAATATTCCAATGCTGTGAATTCCACCTTGACTTGAAGTGGCAAATCCGGTGACGTGACGACTCTCAACATGGACGGCGATGCATCATCCCTGGCGCTCACTGCCGACGCGGCGAGTGTAGCCACGACGGCGCGCGCCGAACTGCGGCGCACGATCTGGAACCTCGCCTGGCCGGTGATCGTCACCTTTCTGTTCGAGTCGATGGTCGGCCTGGTCGACACGTTGATGGTCGGCCGACTCGGGGCGGCAGCCGTGGCCGCGGTCGGGGTCGGCGCGCAAGTGTTGTCGGGTGTGAGCGTCGCCATGACCGCGGTCGGCACCGGCACCTTGGCGCTGGTGGCGCGGCATATCGGTGCGGGCGAGCCCGATGAAGCGCGGCGCGTGCTAGCGCAGTCGGTGGTAACGGCGGTGGCGCTGTCGTTGGTGATGATCACGCCGGTGATCTTGTGGGCGCCCGCGATCGTCCACGCGTTCGGCGTGGAGGCGAGCGTCGTCGATCTCGGCGGCGCGTTCGTGCGTTTGGTGATGCTGTCGATTCCCGCCTCCGCGGTGTTGTTCGTCATCGGGTCGGCGCTGCGCGGCGCGGGCGACACGCGCACACCGTTGGCCATCGGTCTGACCGTGAACATCATCAACATCGCTGGCAACTACGTCTTGATCTTCGGCAAACTCGGCCTGCCCGCGCTCGGCGTGCGCGGTTCGGCGATCGCCACGGCGGTCGCGTTCACCAGCGGCGCCACGTTCGGCCTGGTGCTGTTGGCGCGCGGCACGTTGGTGTTGCGGCTGGTTGCGGCGCACCTGCGGCCGCACCTGCACACCGTGCGGCGCGTCCTCAGCATCGGCTATCCCGCCGCGGCCGAGCAGATGCTGATGCAGTTCGGCTTCTTCATCTACCTGATCTTCGCGGCCCGCTACGGGACCAGCGCGGTGGCGGCGTATTTCATCGGCGTCCGCATCTTGGCATTGTCGTTTCTGCCGGGCTTCGGCTTTGCCGCCGCGGCTGGCGCGCTGGTCGGGCAAAATCTCGGCGCGCGCAATCCCACTCGCGCCGAGCAAGCCGGATGGATGGCCAACCGCATGTCGGTGACGATGATGTCAGTCACCGGCGTCATCATCTTCATGAGCGCCACGCACATTGCCCGCGTGTTCGTCGACGATCCGGCAGTCGTCGACGGCACGGTGTGGTTCATCTACATGCTCGCCGCGGCGCAGCCGCTGATGGCGGTCGATTTCACCATCGGCGGCGCCTTACGCGGTGCCGGCGATACGCGCTTCCCGCTCATCACGGTGCTGGTCGCATTCTACGGTTGCCGGTTGGGATGCGCGTACCTCGCGTCGTCCGTACTGCACCTGTCGCTGAAATGGGTGTGGGCGGCACTAATCGGCGACTACGTTGCGCGCGCCGCACTGAAATCGTGGCGCTTCCGCAGCGGACGTTGGAAGACGATCTCCGTGTGACGGAGGCGTGATTCGTGAATGGTGAGTCGTGACTCGTGAGTGGTAAGTCGTCCGGCTCCCACTGCCTAACTGCCTACTACCGTCTGCCTACTACTTACTATCTTCCGCCTACTGTCTTCGCCAGGAGCGCCGGATCGAACCGCTCAGGCGAAACGCTCGGGGGCTGACTCCACTTCAGGGTCAGCGTGCTCATCGTCCGCATCTTGAAATCTTCCATCGTCACCGTGGTCGGCAGCCACTTGCGGCCAACCAACACCTGATCGCTGTTGCGTTGCATCTTCACCAGATTGTTGGGCGTCTGTTGGTAGTACATGACCTTGAGGGGAATGTTCCGCTCGGTATCGAAAGTGACCACCAGCAAACAGTAGGGCGAAGCCTTCGGGGCGATTGAAACGGTCATGCGGCCGGCCCCCTCATCGCTGATGCGAGTGTCGGCGAAGTTCGCGATCCGCAGCGGTTGCAGATCCTCGCGCGCGAACTCGCTGTCCGCGAGCGTCGCGTCGGCTGGAAAGGGTTGCGCCTGCGTGGCGCCCTTGGCGAGACGGAACGCTTGCGTGCCGTCGTTCAAGATGAGCGCCTTGCCGCCGTCGTTGCCCAACTCGACGTAGAGATCAGTGCCGACGGTGCCCGGCCGGTAGATCAGGATGGCGGGAAAGCGATGGGTTTCCTCCGGCGAGGCGACGGTCAGCTCGCCGTCGGCGCGCACTAGCGCGGTGACACGCGATTCCTCCTCGACGGCGCGTAGCAGAGCGGGCAGGCGGCCGGTGTCCTGTGCCGCGACCCGGGAAGCGACCAGCGTCGCTATCGCCGTCGCTCCAATCACCCAACTGCGCATCCGTTCCTCCTGTTCAGCCGCGAAACGCGACCATCTACGCCGATGCGCCATTGCGTTGTCAAGGCGGGTCGGGTTTATTCGCACGCGGGAGAGCGAGCGGAAGAGAGAGTGATGCGGCGCATCGGTTGGGGCCGGCTGCTGGCCTTCGTGCTGATCATCGAGAACGGCTTCTTGCTGTTCCCGATCGTGCGCGACTTCGTGCTCAGCAGCGAGGAGAGTCCGGCGGCACGTGGGCGCCAAGTGGCACTGAATCTGGGTTGCTTCAACTGCCACGGTCCCGACGGCCGCGGCAACGTGCCCAATCACGGCAGCAAGTTCGACACCGTGCCCGGCTTCGGCGAGCAAACGTTGATGATGTTCGTGAAGAGCGACGCCGAGCTACGCGAATACATCCTCGATGGCGGCCCGCAACGCCGCCTCCAGAGTGAAAGCTACCGCGACGAGATGGCAGCGCAGGCGCTGCGGATGCCGGCGTTCCGCGGCTGGGTGAGCAATCGCGACGTCGACGCCCTAGTGGCGTATCTGCGCGTGGTGTCCGGTCTGTTGAGTCCAAAGGATGCAATTGTAGTCAGCGGCGAGCAACTCGCCGGCAAACTTGGTTGCTTTTCCTGTCACGGCGAGATGGGGATGGGCGGCCGGCCGAACCCCGGTTCGCTGAAGGGATACATTCCCGGTTTTCTCGGTGAGGATTTCCACGAGTTGGTGCACGACGACGACGAGCTGATGACCTGGTTGCGCGACGGCGCGTTGCCGCGCATCGGGGGCAGCGGCCTCGGGGGTTTTTTCTTCAAACGCCAGCGCGTTCGGATGCCCGAGTACAAGCGATTCGTTCCGGAAGAAGACCTGCAAGCCCTGGCGGCCTACGTGCGCTGGCTCGCCGCCGGCACGTGGCGCCACGAGCAACTGTCATCGTAGGCACCGCGGCGGGCGCTGCCGGTTTTTTGGGCGGCGCCCAACATCTGGGCATAACTACGCCCGGCGCAGGTCCGCCCCCCGTGCGGCGCAAACTCACGGCCTTCAGGCGGCTCGTGGCACCGGCGTTGCTCTGCTTGGAATTCTCACAAACGCAGGCAGCAGTCTGCACATCATAAGGAGGGGACAATTATGAGAAGGCACACTACGGTACGTCTGGTCGCGGTCATGGCAGGTTGGGCGGGCCTGGCGCTCGTTGCCAACGGCACGGTCGCGGGCGCGCAAACGCTGCAGGAGCGCGTCGACGCGCTCGAGAAGAAAGTCGGCGACGGGAGCAAGACTGCCGTCGACGACTACGGCATCAAGTTCCACGGCTTGATCGCGGTCGACTATACCTACGACATCAATGCCCCCGACAGCGGCGGGCCGTTTTTGACTCTGTTCGATAACGAGAAGAACAGCTTCCTGCTCAATCTTGCCAACCTGCACGTCGAGCGGCAGTCGGAGAAGGGGGTCGGCTTCGTCTTCGATATGGACTTCGGCAAGACCGCGGACGTGGTCAACAACACCACGTTCTTCGGCAAACACGACAGCTCGGGCGCACCCGTCACCGGCAACGGCACGGACTTCTTCGATGCGCGTCAGTTCTACATCACCTACAAGGTTCCGGTCGGCAGCGGCCTGAACTTGAAGGTCGGTCGCTTCGTCACGCTGGCGGGCGCGGAGATCATCAAGTCGTACAACAACATCAACTACAACATCAGCAACTCGATTTTGTTCGGCTTCGCGATTCCGTTCACGCACACCGGCATCATGGGCAGCTATGCGTTCAACGACCAGCTCAGTGTCGACCTCGGGTTGGTGAACGGCTGGGACGACGTCTCCGACAACAACAACGGCAAGAGCTTCCATGGCGGCATCACGGTCGCGCCTGATCCCCGCTTCTCGTGGTACACCACGATCATGTACGGACCGGAGCAGAACGACCGCTCGGGTTCCAAGCGCTTCCTGGCCACGACGTTGTTCACCGTCAAGGCCACCGATCAGTTGACTCTGATTGCCGACTACAACTACGGCAATGAGAGCAACGTGTCATTGACCAGTTCGGGCCTACCGAACGCGACCTCCACCACGGCGCTCTATGGCGCGCCGGGCAACGCGGAATGGCAAGGCGTCGCGGGTTACATTGTCTATGCGCCGCTCGATGAGTTGCAGCTCTCGTTCCGCAGTGAAGTCTTCGACGATCCGGATGGCGTCCGCACGCTGGTTCAGCAACCCGGCTACGGCCCTGGCGCCACCTATTGGGAAGTCACGCCCACCGTCAGCTACCGAATCGCCGACGGACTCTGGTGGCGCAACGAGTACCGGCACGACGAGGCGGACAAGCAAGTCTTCCCGACGAGCGACCACATGGCTCGCGGTCAGGACACGATCGCGACCGAGTTGATTTACACGTTCTGAGGTATGCCACGCTGCAAAGGTCGACAACTTTTGTAGCTTCCTCCCGTGAGGGTCTCGCCGCCACTCTCCCTGGCGGCGAGGCCCTCTTCTCACGTGCCGCGATTGGCTGTGCCTGTGAGTCGTTTCGGTGATCAAACACGTTCTCGTTGTCGATGATGACCCGTCGATTCGGCTGGTGATCGAACACGCGCTCGCCGGTGAGGGTTACGAGGTCAGCACCTGCGACGATGGCAGCGAAGTGATGGACCGGCTGGCGCGCACGCGCTTCGATTTGGTCGTGCTCGACCTGTACATGCCGGGCATGAACGGATTCGAAGTGCTGCGTCAGATCCGCGCGCGGCCACTCGGCACGCTGCCCAAGCCGCAGACACCGCCGACGGTCAAGATCCTCGTGATCTCCGCGCACAGCGACCCGGCGACGACCCAGTTCGTGCTCAAGCGCGGCGCCGACACCTGTCTAGCCAAGCCGTTCGATCTCGGCGATCTTCTGCAAGTGGCGCGGCAGCTCACCCAATTGCCACATGCGGCGCGCGCACGTCGCGGGCGCAACAATCTGACCACAGCCTAACGAAGCACGGCGCTTTTTCTCTTCGAACCCCTGTTAACTATTGACGCGCAGTCGTGCTAGGAAGGCGCCACTTTCGCCTGAGGAGTACGAGCATGTCGTCAGCCCAAGCGCGCGGGACGCCGCCAACCTATCGCATGTACATAGACGGCGCATGGTGCGACGCCAGCAACGGCGCCACCTACGATCTGCCGAATCCGGCCACCGAAGCGATCGTAGCGCGCGTTCCCAACGCCACGCGCGCCGACATGGAACGCGCCATCGCCGCCGCCCGGCGCGCGTTCGACGACGGGCCGTGGCCGCGCACCAGCCGGCATGATCGCGCCAAGATGATTCGCCGCATCATCGACGGAATGGAGAAGCGCAAGGAAGACCTGCGCCAGTTGCTCATCATCGCCGCCGCCGCGGAATACGTCTCGCATCCAATTCAACTCGACCTGCCGTTCGAGTTGCTGGCGAACTACGCCGACCTCGCGCTGTCGTTCGAGTTCGAGAAGATGCTGCCGACCATCATCACACAGAGCCCGATGGGCGCTCAGGCCGTCAGCGCCATGGCCTACCACCAACCGGTGGGTGTCTGCGGCATGATCCCGACCTGGAACTTTCCGCTCTTCGTGAGCGTGCAAAAACTCGGTCCGGCATTGGCCGCCGGCTGCACGATGATCTTCAAACCCTCGCCGTACATGCCGCTGATCGATCTCGCCCTCGCCGAGATCATCGAAGAGTGCGATCTGCCCAAGGGTGTCTTCAACGTCGTGACCGGCGAGAGTCCCGACCTCGGTGCGTTGCTGGTCGAGAGTCCGTTGGTCGACAAGATTAGTTACACCGGCAGCGTCGCGACTGGAAAGCGGATCATGGCCGCCGCCGCCGGCACGTTGAAGCGGGTGCACTTGGAGTTGGGCGGCAAGTCGGCGGCGATCGTTCTCGATGACGCCGATCTCGACTTGGTGGCCCCATACACTTCCGGTCCGAGTTTCTTCCACGCCGGGCAAGGCTGCGCGATGTGTACGCGGGTGATGGTGCCGGCCAGCAAGCACGACGCGGTGGTCGAGCGCCTGGCGAACTTCGTCAACATGATTGTGAAGATCGGCGACCCGGCCGATCCCACGGTGATGCTCGGCCCGGTGATTCGCGCAGAACGGCGCGCGAAGATCGAGGAGTACATCGAGTCCGGCAAGCAACAGGGCGCTGTGCTCGCCACCGGCGGCGGGCGGCCGGCGGATCTGCCGAAGGGTTACTTCTTGCAACCGACGATCTTCGGCGGCGTACGCAACGACATGCGGATCGCGCGTGAAGAAATCTTCGGCCCGGTGTTGTCGGTTATGCCGTTCAAAGACGAGGACGACGCCATCCGCATCGCCAATGATTCGCCCTACGGCCTCGGCGGCGCGATCTACAGCGCCGACCGCGCCAAGGTGATCGCGATGGCCAAGCGCATCCGTACCGGCACGTTGAACATCAACGGCGCCGTCAGCTTGATTCACCTCCCGTTCGGCGGCTTCAAAGACAGCGGCATCGGCCGCGAAGGCGGCTGGTGGGGCGTCAACGAGTACACGGAGATTCAAGCCATCGCATGGACGTGATCAACGGCTGATGGCAGATAGCCTATCGTCGGGCAGCATCCACCGATTGACCATGCGCCATCAGCGATAGGCCATCTGCCATAAGCGATCCCATGGACCTTTCCTACACTCCCGAACAAGAAACCTTTCGCTTGCGGCTGCGCCGCTGGCTGAAAGAGAACCTGCCGCGCGGTTGGGGCAGCGATGCGTTTCCGCCATTCGCTACCTACGAAGATGAAGTCGCGTTCATGCGTGATTGGCAGGGCCAACTCTACCGCGCCGGTTGGGTCGGCCTCGCGTGGCCGAAGGAATACGGCGGACAGGGCGCGACGCTAGTCGAACAGGCAATCTACAACCAAGAAATGGCCCGCCTGCGCGCGCCCGAGCTGATCAACAAAGTTGGCGTCAACAACGTCGGGCCGACGCTGATCATGTTCGGCAGCGAAGAACAGAAGCACCGGTTCATGCCGAAGATTCTCTCGGCGGACGAAATTTGGTGCCAGCTCTTCAGCGAGCCGGGTGCCGGTTCCGATCTCGCGTCGGTGCGCACCAAAGCGGAGCGCGACGGCGACGGGTACCGCGTCAGCGGCCAAAAGGTCTGGACCAGCTACGCGCAGTTTTCCAAGTGGGCGATCTGTTTGGCGCGCACCGATCAGGACGCACCCAAGCACAAGGGCCTGAGCTATCTGATCGTCGACATGGAAGCGCCGGGCATCGAGATCCGCCCGCTGCGGCAGATGACCGGCGGCGCCGAGTTCAACGAAGTCTTCATGGACAACGTGTTCGTGCCGCGCTCGTACCTGATCGGCGGCGAGAACGAGGGCTGGCACGTCTCGATGCACACCCTCGCGCACGAGCGTGGCACTGCCTTCTGTTTCAAGGAACAGGTGAAGCAGAAGATCTGGGTGGATCAACTCGTCGAATTGATCCGCGAGCGTGCCGCGGGCGGACAGCCCGTCTCCGCATCGGTGCGCGACGAAGCGGTCAAGGCGTTCATCAACGTCGAAATCATGGGCTTGATGAATTTGAAAACGATCACCCGTCTCGATCGCGGCGAATTACCCGGACCCGAATCGAGTTTGGTGAAGGAATTCTGGACGCGCATCTCGCAGCACTTGCAACAGGTGGCCGTGGCCGCCGAAGGGGTCCACGGCCAGCTCCTGTCGGGCGACGCGCACGCGCTCGCCGGTGGCCGCTGGGCGACGACCTATCTCTACGCCCAATCCAACGGCATCGCCGGTGGCACGTCGGAAGTGCAGCTCAACATCCTTGCGCAACGCATGCTGGGCCTGCCGAAGGGCTGACCTCGTGAATCGTGAGACGTGAATCGTGAGGGCGTACTCGGAGTGTATTCCTCCGACTCACGACTCACGTTTCACGATCTCACATCGGTAGCAGAAACTCTTTCACCGCCGCATTGAACTCGTGCGGAAATTCGACGTTGGTGATGTGGCCGGCGCGCGGGATGCGAACGAGACGCGCGCCGCGGATGCCGGCGGCGAGTTCCTCGGAACAAATCGGCGGCGTGACCCGATCCTCGTCGCCAACGATCACCAACGTTGGCACGGTGATCTCGCCCAGGCGGTCGCGTGCGGCGAAGGTCATCGCGGCGCGCGCGGCGCGTACGTACACCGCTTTGTCGTTGCGAGCCACTTGATCGATGAAGTAGTCGCGCATCACCGGGTCGACGCGTTCGGAGAACGCGTTGGTGATGCGCGCCTTCGCGATCACCCCCATCGAGTTGTCTTCGATGAACTGGAGCGCCTCGCGCCCCACACTCTCGAAACCGACCGGCGCTGCGGCCAAGGTGTCCGCAAGCACAAGGCTGGCGGCGGCGAGCGGGAAATCGAGCGCGAGCTGTTGCGCCACCATGCCACCGAGCGACAGGCCGCCGATGTGCGCGCGTTCGACGCCCTGGGCGCGGAGCAAGCGGACTATGTCGCGCGCCATGTCGGCGATGGTGAAGTCGGTGTCACCACCGGTCGACTCACCATGGGCACGCAAGTCGACCGTGATCACCGGAAAGCGATCCGCAAACGCGAGCACCTGATACAGCCACATCGCGTGGCTGCCGCCGAGTCCGTGAATGAACACGATCGGCGCACGCCCAGCGCGCCACGGCTCGCAGAAATCGTGTAGCTCGTAAAATAGTCCGATGTCACCAACGCGCTGGTGGGGCATGAGAGAACCTCCGCGGGCGGGAACAGACCATGGGGGGTCGAGGGCGTCAATGGCTGTGGCACGCATCGCCGATGGCCGATGGCTTGAGGTCGGAGAAGATCTCGATCTGCCCGACCTACCATCAGCCATCTGCTATCAGCCACCAGCTCATCCGCCATCTGCCATCAGCGAGTTGACCTAACCGCCGCGCCCGCTTACTGTCGCGGCGATGTTGCTGGTGTCCATCGCCGTCTTGGTCGGGGCTATCGCGGTCTACGCGCTGACCCCGGCGCTGCTGATCTATTGGAAGTACCCGTGGCCGATTTACGGCGCGATGCTCGCGTCGGTCGCGCTCGCGCTCGGCAGTCGCCGCCGCGGCATCCTACGCTACGCCACCGTTGGTCTCACCGGATTGGTGACGGTCGGGTTCCTGATGGTCACACTGTTCACGACTAGGCTCGATCACGGCCAGCTTGCGCTGCGACCAGGCGATCCCTTTCCCGATTTCACGCTGACGACTTCCACCAAGCACCCGTTCTCATCCGCCGAACTCAAGGGCCAGAGCGCGGCGTTGTACATCTTCTATCGTGGCGATTGGTGACCCTTCTGCCGTGCTGAGCTCGGGCAGCTCACAAAATACTACGGACAGATCGAGCAGCAGGGGGTGAAACTGTTTGCGGTCAGCGTCGACGAGCCGGACGCGTCGGAAGCGCTGCGGCAGCGCTTGCACTGTGACTTCACGTTCCTCTCGGATTCCAAGGGCGAGGTGCTCGATCGGTTGAACATCCGCCATCGCAACGGCCACGAGGGTCACGACATTGCGTTCCCCACCCAAATCCTGGTCGACAAGAGCGGCATCGTGCGCTGGACGTTCGAGTCGGACGACCTGCGCGTCCGCGTCGAACCTGAGCAGATCTTCACTGCCATCGCCGCACTGCCGTGACTCGTGAGTCGTGACAACGCGCTGTGTGGTAAGGATGATCTGATGCGTCTGAAGAGTGCGACCGCCATCGCTGGGCTCGGGATTACCAAGCAAGGGAAAGTCTACGAGCACAACCAAGTCGGCTTCGCCATCGAAGCGATCAAGCTGGCGCTCGACGATGCCGGGCTGACGCGCGCCGATCTCGACGGCGTGTTGCTCAATCCGGGGCTGAGCTGGACCGACGGTGGCATGGGCGCGTTCGGCCTGCAGCAAGCGATGGGGCTGCACAACCTCCGGTTGGCGCACACGATGAACGCGGGCGGCGCGACGGCCGGCGCGATGATTCATCAAGCCGTCGAAGCGATCGCCACCGGCATGGCGACGACCGTCGCCTGCGTGTTCTCCGACGCGCCGCTGAAACCACCGGCGCCCAAAGCCGAAGGCAAGAGTAGCGGCTCGGCGGCGGCGTACGCCTTCGGCCGCGGCCTCGAGGCCGCCTATGGCCAGTTCGGCGTCAATGCGATGTATGCGCTGGTGGCGCAACGCCACATGCATCTCTACGGCACCACCAACGATCACCTCGGTGCCATCGCGGTCGCTGAACGACAGTGGGCCAACAAGAATCCGCAGGCGCAGTTCTACGACACGCCGATGACTCTCGACGACTACCGTCGCTCGCGCTGGATCGTCGAACCGTTTCGCCTATTCGACTGCTGCCTGGTTTCCAACGGCGGCGTCGCGGTGATCGTGACCTCGGCGGAGCGCGCACGCGATCTCAAGCGGCCACCGGTCTACATCTGGGGCATGGGACAAGGCCATCCCGGCGGCGATCCGTCGGAAACCCTCACTTCCGGCGCGCCGCTCGCTAAAGAGCAAGCGTTCACAATGGCCGGCATCACGTTGGGTGACATCGACGTCGTCGAACTCTACGACTGCTACACGTTCACCGTACTGGTGTGCTTGGAGGACTACGGCTTCTGCAAGAAGGGCGAAGGCGGTCCCTTCGCCGCCGACGGCAAGCTCGCGCCCGGTGGTGCGCTGCCGGTGAACACTGGCGGCGGTCAACTGTCGTCGTTCTACATGTGGGGCATGACACCGGTGTCCGAAGGCGTGATTCAAATCCGCGGCGACGGCGGCGCGCGCCAAGTGCCCGACGCCAAGGTGGCACTCGTCAGCGGCAACGGTGGTATTCTCTCCACCCACTCAACACTGGTGCTGGCCAACGAGCCCTAACCACAAACAACAAACCACAGACCCGAAACCAGAGACCAGGGACACATGTCCGCGTACACGAAACCCATTCCCGTCATCACGCCTGAGATGCGGCCGTTCTACGACGCCGCCAAGCGACACGAGTTGGTTGTGCAACACTGCAGCGGCTGCGGTGCGCACCGATTTCCGGCGCGAGGGATCTGCTCGCACTGCCTGTCTCCCGAATCGAGCTGGGTGAAGGTGTCCGGCGAGGGCGAGGTCTTCAGCTTCAACGTCATGCATCAGATCTACCATCCCGGTTTCGCGACCGAGGTCCCGTACGCGGTGGTGGTGGTGAAGCTCGCCGAAGGCGCCAAGATCACCTCGAATCTGGTCGGCGTAAAACCGCACGACATCACCATCGGCATGCCCGTGCGCGTGATGTTCGAGGACATCATCGAGCACGTGACGTTGCCGAAATTCCGATCGGTGGAATAGGGATCGGCGACTGCTCCCCGGCGCGGCGAGAGCGGCGGCCGACCGAGAGCCGGGCACGCGACATAAGTGGGCAGCCAGCATTGACAGTGCGATGCTGGCGTCCTATACGTGCATCCATGCGCATGGATGCTTCTAAAACCCGAGCGGCGGCGTCCGCAAAGACTCGTAAGAAGGCGGCCCGCGATCTCGATGGCATCTTGGAGTCGAAAGTCTTCCGGGCGCTCTGCGAGCCGGTTCGCGTCGAGATCCTCAAGCTGCTGACCGAGCGGGGACGGTCGGACATCGCCACGATAGCCGCCCGTGTTCCGCAAGACCGCTCGGTTGTCTCCCGCCACCTCGCGCAACTTCACCACGCCGGCTTCGTGCGGAGAGAGAAAGTGGGCCGCAACGTCTTCTTCGAAATGGATGGGCCAGCGGTGGTGGCTCAGATCGAGGACGTGCTGGAGCGTTTCAAGGCGCTCGTTCCACTGTGTTGCCCCGGCAAGTGAGCAAGCCGATTTTCGTTCTTTTGGTCCATACACATGCATGGGTGTGCATATACGCAGATGAATCGCGGTCCCGACATCGGGCCTGATGGTTGGAACGACGCAAAGGAGGAAGGCAATGCGGAAGACCTACACGGCAATCGTGATCGCGCTGGTCCTTGGGGGGATCCTGGCGGTCTCCTTGTACGGTGGATCGAGCGTCGACAGAGCGGGGTTCGCTCTTGAACCGAACGAGCCGGCGCTGGAAGAGTTCTCCCGACACAAGCGCTACATCGAGGTCAGCCCATGGCGGGTCGCCTACATCGATGAGGGACAGGGCCCGCCGGTGGTCCTGCTCCACGGTTGCCCGTTCCACTCCTTCCAATGGCGCGATCTCATTCCGCGACTCCGAGAGAAGTATCACGTCCTGGCGCCGGACTTACTCGGCTTGGGGGACACGCAGGTGCGACTGACCGACGACTACCGGCTCCCCAACGACGTGGCAATGGTCATCGGATTCCTCGACGCCCTCGGCATCAGGGAGGCCGACTTCGTCGCGGCCGACCATGGCGCGGCCACGCTGCAACTGCTCATGCGAGACCATCCGGAACGGATTCGACGCGCTGTCATCACGAACGCCGAGGCCTATGACCAGTGGCCGAGCAAACCTGAGATACCATATCTGAAGCAGGTCGTGAGCCCATGGGCGAGCCCCCTGTTCCGCTTCGCACTCCGCTTTACCTGGGTGCAGCGCGAAGTGTTCGGCGTCGCGGTGCATCAGAAGGACGCGTTCACCGACGAGGTGCTCTACGCGTATACGCGGGCTCACATTGCGACGCCGGAACGCTGGGCCCGGCTGCAGCGATTTTTTCGCTGGCAGCTCGATCCCGAGCACAACCGCGTGACGATGGATGCGGTGGAGGGGCTTCGACGGTTCGAGAAGCCGACACTCATCCTGTGGGGGAAGCAGGACACGAATTTCGGCCCGGCGATCGCCGAGCGACTCGCGGGTGACATTCCAGGAGTCGTTGGTGTGGAGTATCTCGACCACTCAGCGCACATGCCCTTTCAAGAAGAGCCGGAGCAATACGCCAGAGCAGTAGCACGCTTCTTGGCCACCGACAGTTCAACCTTGGAGCAGCAGCGGCGCGCGTTTCGCGCAGAGCGAGCCGCCAAGAAAGAAGGAGCAACGCAATGACGATTGAAGACCAGAAGAGCGCCGATGCCGTGCGCGGCATGGTCCGGGAAGGCTACGCCGAAATCGCCCGCAACACGGGCCAGCGCTGTGGTGCGGCCGCCGTCAACGCCGAGGTGATCGCCCGACACATCGGCTACTCGAACGACGACCTCCACGCGGTCCCAAGCGGAGCGAACCTCGGGCTTGGTTGCGGGAATCCACTCGCCTTCGCTCAGGTGCAGCCGGGTGAAACCGTGCTCGACCTCGGCTCGGGCGCCGGTTTCGATATTCTCCTCGCCGCGCAGGCTGTAGGCGCCACGGGTCGGGTCATTGGCGTCGACATGACGCCGGAAATGCTGGCGCGGGCCGAAGCGAACGCTCGCGCTGCGGGCGTTGGCAATGTCGAGTTCCGCCAGGGTTACATCGAAGCGCTTCCGGTCAATGACGCGAGCGTCGACGTGGTTATCTCGAACTGTGTCATCAATCTCTCGCCAGAGAAGACCCGCGTCTTCCAAGAGGCGTTTCGAGTGCTGCGTCCGAAGGGACGACTGGCGATATCCGACTTAGTGCTCAGCGCACCACTGCCGCGCGGGCTCTTCAAAAGCGTGGAGGCCTATGTCGGCTGCGTCGCCGGCGCCATGCAGCGCGATGACTACCTCGCGGCCATCACCAATGCGGGATTTCGGATGGTGGAGGTGGTCGCGGAACATTCGTTCGGGGGCCTGCTTGACCTGCAGAGCCCCGAGATTCTTGCGGCTCTCGCGAAGGACGGATTCACAACACAGGACGCCGAGTGCGTTCTTGAAAGCGTGATGAGTGTGAAGATCGTGGCGCACAAGTAAACGCGCGTACTGGCGCAAACCCGCGGCGAAGATCACCGGCACGGGCGGGAGCGGTGAGGAACTGGGTGTAGGCTTGCTCGACACCAAACCGGGTACGGACCGCAACCGCGGCACGTTGCAGGACGAAATCAATCAGACCCAAGTAGTCGGTGCTCTTCATATTTGCTCGAAGACGATCCTGGCGGCCGCACGAGTTTGAACTGTTCGGCAACATCACAAAGCCCGTTCTCTCTGTGCTGAGGAAGTGGACCGGCACATCGCGAAACACCAGCGCGAGCAGCATGGGAAGAAACGTAACCTCGCTCGGCGTCTTAGACTCCCCGCAATTCTCGGAAGCGTCGAACAAGCTTGTCCCGCCGTTGTTGGAAATCCGAATGCAGCTTACGCGCCTCCCAAGGAAATCGATTGCCCAATAGACACGCCCAGCCACCGCCGCGAACAGCGAGGCAATGCCAGGCACTGTAAATCGATTCGCATTGAGGCGAGGGCGCCGAAAACGCACGCTCGATTCATAGCTCACCTAACCTCGGTTACGCGAGCATCTGATTATCGTGCGAACGATACCGGAAGGTCGTGCGGGAATCCTTGACGTCGTGCCCGCCGTGCACATACGCTCCGCAACGCAAGGAGGTGGTGATGGAGAAGCGGATGGATTCGGGCACCGTTGGTGAGCGCGTCGGCGAACCCGACGTGACCGAGTATTGTCCGAACTGCGGCGCGCGCGGCACCTGGCAGAAATGCAAACTGATCTGTTCGAATCCCAATTGCGGCGTGCGCATCATTTTAGCCTGCGTGGATTGATCTGATGATGAGTGAGCCAGCGCCGACAAAGACGTGCGCACCCGACGCGGGGCGCGTTGAACCGCACATCGACCGCTCGCGTTGCGAGGCGAAGAGCGACTGCGTGCGCGTCTGTCCGTACAACGTGTTCGAGGTCCGCAAGCTGCTACCCGCCGAGCGACAAGAGCTATCGTTCTTCAGCAAGCTGAAACTGTTCGCCCACGGCGGCGAGCAAGCCTTCGCCGTGCGCGCTGCCGATTGCCATGCCTGCGGCCTGTGCGTGAAGGCTTGTCCCGAGAACGCCATCACCTTGGTCGCGGTGTAGCGCATCGCCGTCCCTGGTTTGACGTCGTCGGACAATGGGAGAATGATCGGCAATCCGGAAGAGTTGAGATCGATGCGCTGCGCAGCGTGCAACCACGAGAACCGTGACACGGCGAAGTTCTGCCTCGGCTGCGGACAGCCCCTGGCGCTGCGCTGCACCAGTTGTCAGGCCGAGCTGCCGCCCGGCGCGCGCTTCTGTGACGAGTGCGGCGCTCCCGCAGCTTCAGACGACAAGCCAAAAGCTCAAAGCCAACCCCTGACCCCCAACCCCTCTTCTTACACGCCCAAACATCTTGCCACCAAGATCCTAACCTCACGCGGCGCGCTCGAAGGCGAGCGCAAGCAAGTGACGGTGTTGTTTCTCGATGTCGTCGGCTCGACGCCGTTGGCGGAGCGCATCGGTCCCGAGGAGATGCACGGCATCATGGACCGTTGCTTTCGTCTGCTCGCGGAGGAAGTACACCGTTACGAGGGGACCATCAATCAGTTCACGGGCGATGGCATCATGGCGCTGTTCGGCGCCCCGATCGCACACGAAGACGCGCCCGAGCGCGCGGTGCGCGCCGCGCTCGGCATGCAAGCCGCGCTGCGTCGCTACGGCGATGAGCTGGAGCGCGAGCGCGGCATCGATTTCCGCATGCGCATCGGTATCAACACCGGACCGGTCGTCGTCGGCAAGATCGGCGACGATTTGCGCATGGACTACACCGCGATCGGCGATACGACGAACCTGGCGGCGCGACTGCAAACCGCGGCGGCGCCGGGCACGATTCTCATCAGCGATCACACCGCCAAATCCGTCGCCGGTCGCTTTCTCACTCGTCCCATGGGCGCGCTACAGCTCAAGGGCAAATCGCTGCCCGTGCAAGCGCACGAGGTCGTCCGCACTCTGCCGCGCGCCCCGCTGGTAGCGCCGTCGGAACACGGTCTGACGCCGCTCGTGGGACGCAGCGCCGAGATCACCGCGCTGGAGACGGTGTTCGCCCACGTTCGTGCGGGTCGTGGACAGATCGCGTTCGTCGTCGGCGAAGCGGGCATCGGCAAGTCGCGCCTGATCTACGAGTTCCGTCGCCGGATCAGCGATCAGGAATATACCTGGCTGCAGGGCCGCTGCATTTCGTTCGGTCGCGGCATTCCGTTTCTCCCAATTGTCGACGCGCTCAAGAACAGCTTCGCCATCGAAGAAGCCGACGACGATGCGACCATCATCGAGAAGGTCCGCGCCGGCATCGCGACGCTGGGTGCGACTGTGGCGAGCGCCGAGCCGTATCTCCGCGCGTTGCTCGCGGTCGATCCCGGTGACCCGGCGATCGCGCAGATGGACGCCGGAGCGCGGCGCTTCGCCACCTTCGAAGCGCTCAAGCAACTCATGCTCGCCACCGCGGCGCGTCAGCCGCTGGTCTTGTTGATCGAGGATCTCCATTGGCTCGATCCCGCGTCCGAAGAATTTCTGACCTACATCCTCGATGCGATGGCGGGCGCACGCGTGCTGCTGCTGTGTACGTATCGACCCGGTTACCGTCCAGCGTTGGGTGAGCGCAGCTTCATCACGCGCGTGGCCCTACAACCGCTGACGCCCGATCAGACCGCGACGATGGCGGCGGTGATGCTGGAGGCGCGCGAGTTTCCCTCGGAACTGCGCTCCCTCATCATCGCCAAGGCCGAAGGGAACCCGTTTTTCATCGAAGAGGTCACCAAGTCGCTGGTGGAGATCGGCGCGCTCCGGCGGAGCGCAGACGGCTACGTGCTCGGCCGCCCGGTGTCGGAGATCCTGATTCCCGACCGCATTCAGGACGTCATCATGGCGCGCATCGATCGGCTCGGCGACGACGCCAAGCGGGCGATTCAAATCGCGTCGGTCATCGGGCGCGAGTTCGCCATCCGGCTCCTGCAGCGGGCCAGCGAGCTGGGCGAGAACCTCAATCCGCTGGTCGGTGAGCTGCGCGCGCTCGAACTGATCTACGAAAAGGCCGGCGTCCCCGAACTGGCGTACATGTTCAAGCACGCGCTGACGCACGACGTGGCGTACGAGAGCCTGCTGATGCAGCGCCGCAAGCGGTTGCATCGCACGATCGGGCTGGCCGTCGAAGAACTCTATGCCGACCGTCTCGCCGAATACTGGGAAACGCTGGCGCACCATTTCTATCGTGCAGAGGACTGGCCGCGCGCCTTCGCGTACCTGGTCAAGGCCGGCGACAAAGCGCGCGCGGCGTTCGCCAACCGCGAAGCGGTGCATTTCTACAGTCAGGCGCTCGACGCCGCCGGCCATCAGGCAATCGACACGCGCCAACGCGCGGCGGTCCATGAGGGCAAGGGCCTTGCGCATTTCTGTCTGAGCGAATTTACCGAGGCGATCGACAACTTGCGGCACGCGCTCGAGCTGGTCGAGGACCCCGTCGACCGGGCCGAGATCAATGCAGAGCTGGCGGAAGCCTTGTTATGGGCACACGAGCTTGACGCCGCGCTCGTAGCTGCAGACACCGCAATCGCGCTCGCCGAACCCGCCGGCGCGATCGTGGTGGCGGCGAACGCCACGTTTGTGCGCGGGTTCGTCCATATGCTGCGTGCCCAGTTGACGGAGTCCGCGGCGTGCTTCAGCACCGTCGAACGCATGTCACAGCAAGCCGGGCAACGCGCGCTCGGCGGCCGCGTCCGGCTCAATGTTGCCTTACAAGCGAACTGGCGTGGCGACTACCGTGAGGCGGTTGCAGACTGCGAGCGCGCGTTGGTCGAATTCAAAGATGCGAACGAGTTGTTGCATCTGCTTGAAGGCTACAGTCAGTTCGGCATCATGCTCGGTGGCGCCGGTGACTACGCGCGCATGCTGCCCAACCTTGCGAACGGCATCGCCCTCGCCGAGTCCATCGGTGACAAGGTCTGGCGCGCGCGCATGTGGAACACGCGCGGCTGGGTGCTGACCGAGATCGGACACTACGACGCAGCCGAGGAAGCCAACCGTCGCTGCATCGAGATCGCACAGCAGCTCGGGGCGCTGCGGATTGCGTCCGAGTTGATCGGCAACGCGGAAGCGAACCTGGCGGACGTCGCGCTCGCGCGCGGCGATCTCATCGGCAGCGAGCCGCATCTCGCTGCGGTCGGCGCGATCTTGAGCGACCGCCGCAACGAGTGGATGACCTGGCGCTACGGCATGCATTTCCATGCGAGCGCCGCCGAGTTAGCGCTCGCCCGAAGCGATCTCGACCGGGCGCGCCAGCACATCGAGGCTTGCTTGGCGACCGCGCAGCGAACCAAGTCGCACAGGTATATCGTGCGGGCGACTCGGCTGCTGGCCGCGTGCCACATCTCCGCCGGCAATGTCGTAGAGGCGGAACGCGTGCTCGGCGAGGTGGTGCGCGCTGCGCGCGCGCTGGCGAATCCCCCGCAGCTCTGGCACGCGCTGCTCGCTCAGGGCCGTGCGTTGCACAGCCTGGGCCGCCACGATGACGCCGCGGCCGTGTGGCGCGAAGCGCTCACGTTGGTGGCGGCCGTCGAGCAAACCCTGCCGGCGGAATTACAAACGACGCTGCGCGGCTCAGCGTTGGTAACGACGCTGGGAGAGCTGACGTTGTGAATCGCCGGCACCTTGGTTGAAGTCCTGCCCCTTCATCAGAGAGTCCGTGCTATCCGTTGAATCCGTTGTAAACCTGTACTTCCACGAACATGGCCACGCACCTTCCTGACCATTTGCCGATTGTCGCGCACCGCATGGCCCGCGGCGACTATCGCTCGTGCTACGACGAGCGCGAGATTACCTCGGCCGTTGATCTGTGCGACGAACGCGGCCGGCTGAATCCTGCCGCCATCGGTTGGTCGCGTCAGCCGCTGGTGCGCGCGAATCTCAATGGCCACTGGCCACGCAAGAAGCGGTGGAATTTTTGGAATTGGATCAGTCCGCGCTTCGTGTTCTCAGTCACACTCGCCGACATCGACTACGCCGCCTTCTGCCAGGTGACGTTCACCGACTTCGAAACCAAGCAATCACTCGCCGGCACGGCGCTCGCCCGACCGCACTCGTTCCCGATGCCCGAACACGTCGACCGCGCGATCACGTTTCGCGGCGGTGGGATGGAATATGCGAACGGTCCCACGGATGGCGGCCTCAAGGTCGACTTCACCGGCCAGGCGAAGTCGGGCGAGTCAATCGTGGCCGACTTCGTTGTGCACCGACCCGCGGGGCATGAGACGCTCAACATCGTCGTGCCGTGGAGTGCGACGCGCTTTCAGCTCAACTCGAAGTCGAACACGATGCCATGTGAGGGAATCGTCACCGTTGCGGGGCGCCGCTACGTCATGGATCCCGCCGAATGCCATGCCGTGCAGGACTTCGGCCGCGGGGTGTGGCCATACCGCTCGTTTTGGAACTGGGGCGTATCCACCGGCGTGCAGGACGGCATCCGCATCGGTGTAAACGTCGGTGCGAAGTGGACCACCGGCACCGGCGACAACGAGAACGGCCTGTGCATCAACGGCCGGCTCTACAAGATTATGGAGGACCTGCACTGGCAGTATGACCGGCGCGATTGGAAGCAGCCGTGGCGCGTGCGCGCCGAACACACCAGGATGGTCGATCTAACGCTGCAGCCGATCGTCGCCCACCAGCCCATGCTGAACGTCGGCGTGCTGCGTTCCGGCGGAGTGTGCGCGTTCGGTCGCTGGCAGGGCACGATTCGTTTCGATGGCAACGAGGTGCGTGTCCGCGATCTGATCGGCTGGGCGGAGGAGTTCGAGCATCGTTGGTGATCGCGGGTAGTCGCGTCGGCCCACGCTTCCGCCCGCGTGGGGTTTTGGCGTAGAGTGCCGCCGCCATGGAACCCGAGATTCGCTACGTCCGCAGCGCCGATGGGACCAGCATCGCCACGTGGAAGTTCGGAGCCGGATCGCCGCTGGTCGTGCCGATGCTGCCGCTGGCGCCCCTGCAATTGCACTGGTGCATTCCGGAAGTACGGCGCGGGTTCGAGCTGCTCGCGCAGCAACGCACGGTGGTGATGTATGATTCACGTGGTTGCGGGCTATCCGACCGAGCGGCAACCGACTTCTCGCTTGCCGCGATGGTGTTTGACCTCGAGGCCGTCGCGCGCGGCCACGCACTCGACCGCATCGATCTGCTGGCGCGCGGTCCTATGGGAGCGATCGCCATTACCTATGCGGCGCAACCGGACCGCGTGCGGCGCTTGGTTCTCGTCAATGGCGTCGCGCGTGGCAAGGACTTCAGAATGAACGCGGAGCGGCGAGCGCTCGGCCAACTCATCGCCGTCAATTTTGAGCTGTACTGCCAGACGCTCGCCCTGGTTGATTTCGGCTGGACTGAGACGGCCCGGCTGGTGGCGGCGGAGTCTGCGAAGGGGTGTAACACGGAGATCTTGACGAGGTGGTGGACCGCCCAGCGCGAATGGGACGCGTCCATGCGGTTTCCGGAGGTCCGCTGCCCAACCCGGATCATGCACCAGCCTTCTCCGAGCGGCGGTGTTGGTCTCGATGCGATGCGCAAGATGGCGGCGATGATGCCGGACGCTCGGCTCAGCATCCGCGCGAGACCCGGGCCGATCCTGTTCGTAGAGGATCCGGAAGCCGTGGCTCAAGAGATCCTCGATTTCCTCGATGAGGATCAGCGTCCTGGCACCGTCGCATCGTTGCCCTCCGGCATCGCGATCATCCTGTTCGCTGATATCGTCGATTCGACGGGGCTGACGGAGTCGCTTGGCGACGCGGCATTCCGCGCCAAGGCGCGTGAGTTGGACGACGCGATGCGTGCGGCCATTCGCACCTGCGGCGGCACGCCGGTCGATGGCAAGCTCGTCGGTGACGGCGTGCTGGCCGTCTTCTCGTCGGCGTCGCAAGCGATCGATGCGGCACTGCGCTGTGGCGCAGCCGGCGACGGAGTCGGGCTGAAACTGCATCTCGGCATCCACGCCGGCGATGTCATCCGCGAAGACAACAACGTGTACGGCGGCGCCGTGAACATCGCCGCGCGCATCAGCGCGCTTTCGGCTCCCGGCGAAGTGTTGGTATCCGACACCGTGCGCAACCTGGCGCGCACGTCCGTCACCGCCACCTTCGCAGATCGTGGCGAGCAGACGCTCAAGGGCGTGAGCGAACCGGTGCACCTGTTCGCTATCGCTCCGAGTTTGCGGCAATAGCGGTCCAGGGCGCCTGGCTTGCGCGGCGCGCATGTTATGGGGCACCATCGTCATGATGACAACCAACCGCGACTACGATCGGCTGCGTCGCCATCTCGCGGCGATGGACCCGCTCTTGGTCGAAGCCGCGGACGAAGTCGATCCCGCGCTGATCCAGTGGGCGCTCTCCCTGACACCATGGGAGCGCCTGTGCGCGAGCGCCGATGCGCTTCGTTTCCTTTCAGGCTTCCATCGTGGCACATCCCGACCATCCCAAGTCCGCTGACCTCGCCGGCTTGATCGACGCCCTCTTGGCCGGCGCGATTGAATTCATCGTCGTGGGAGGCGCGAGCGCGGTGCTACACGGGGCGCTGGCGATGACGCAAGACCTCGACATCGTGTACCGCATGACGCCGGAGAACTTCGCACGGCTGACCACGGTACTGGATCGGCTCCAGGCATACGTGCGCGAGCTAGGCCAGCGGCGTCTCCGACCCGACGCCTCTCACCTGGCGAGCGGCGGACAGATCAATCTTCTCACCACACTCGGCCCGTTGGACCTCCTCGGACGGTTGCACGACGGCCGCGGGTACGATGACCTCGTCCCCCATTCAGAAGTGCTCAGCGACGCGGCAGGTGCGAGTCATCGATCTGCCGACACTGATCGAAATCAAATCCAGCGCCGGGCGCGCGAAGGATCGGCTCGTCATCCCGATGCTTCTCGCGCTGCTCCGCGAACGCGAGCACTCGTAAATGGGAGCACCGCTCCGCCCTCAAGAGGTGTGTGCGCCCCGGCGCGACTTGGACCTAGAGTGGTGGAGCAGTGCTCCACCGCTCTACTGCGTCGCTAAGCGAGCCCGATCTTCCCGCGCTGGATCGCGATACGCCTTGCCGGTGACTTCCACGACGACGTGGTCGAGCACGCCGGGCGTGATCGCGGCTGTGCCGCGCAGCGCCGGAGCGATCGGTGTCATGCGCTGGTAGCCGACGGCGAACGGATCCACGCCGTAGCTGATCGGGGTGGTGTGGGGAATGTGGCCGCGGCCGACGGGGACGTCGCCGTACCACAACTCCAAATCGCCGGCGAAGCGGCCGGTGGGCGTGAACGTGGCGCGCGCCAGCACGTCGCCGACAGGCAACTCCACGCTGGCGGAGATGGTGGTGAGCTGGGCGCCGAGCAAGTTGTTGACGTAGTGCAGCCGCCGGCCGGCGAGATACAGCGCGTAGCCGCCGCAGTGTCCGCCGTGGCCGATGATGACGCCATCGCAGTCGCCCTGCGCCGGCACTCGCAGTGACGCGAAGAGCTGGAACGGGCGGTTGCGCAGATTGGGCGCCATCGTCTCCGGAATCGACGAGATGCCGGGGAAGAACGTGTAGCGCTCGCGCCGGAAGCGCGTGTCGCCGAAGCGGCCAGGCTGGTTGTTGAGCGGCAGCACCTGATTGCGCTCCGCTTCCTTCCACCACAGCGCTTGCAGCTCGGCGAGCTTGTCCGGATGTTGCGCGGCCACGTCGTGACACTCCGAGAAGTCCTCGGCGACGTGGTACAGCTCCCAGATGTCGTCGTCGAAACTGCGGGTGGCGTCGCTGCCGTCGTAGGCCATCATCGCCGGCGGATGGAACACCACCGCCTTCCATCCATCGTGGTAGAGCGCGCGCGAGCCGAGCATCTCGTAGTACTGCATCAGATGACGGCTGGGTTCGTCGCCCCCGCTCAGGGTGTGCGCGAAGCTTGTGCCGTCGAACGGCGTCTGCGCAACCCCCGCGATCTCGCGCGGCGCGGCCATGCCGATGAGTTCGAGCAGCGTGGGGGTGACATCGATGGCGTGGACGTACTGCTGGCGGGTCTCGCCGGGCCGGCCGAGCCGCGCCGGCCAGTGCACGATGAGCGGATCGCAGACGCCGCCCTCGTGCGTGTCGCGTTTGAAGCGCTTCAACGGCGTGTTGCCCGCCCACGCCCAACCCCACGGATAGTGGTTGTTGGCGCGCGGCGTGCCGAGATCGTCGATGCGGCGAAGATTCTCTTCGAGGCTCTCGGGCACGAAGTTGAAGAAGTACTGCTCGTTGAACGATCCTCGCGGCCCGCCCTCGGCTGACGCCCCGTTGTCGCTCATGATCAGGACGATCGTGTTGTCGAACTCGCCCAAGCGCTCGATGAACTCGATCACGCGGCCGACCTGCGCGTCGGTGTGGGTGAGGAAGCCGGCGTAGACTTCCATCATGCGGGCATAGAGCCGGCGCTCGTCCACCGACAACGTGTCCCACGCCGGCACCCACGAGGGCCGCGCGGAGAGTTCGGTGCCCGCCGGCAGCAGGCCCGACTTCAATTGCCGCGCGTACACCTGATCGCGCCAGGCGTCCCAACCCAGATCGAACCGGCCGCGATAGGGTTCGATGAATTGGGCAGGTGCTTGGTGCGGCGCGTGGCAGGCACCCGGCGCGAAGTAGAGCAGGAACGGCTTGTCGGCGCGATACGCGCGCAAGTCCTTGATGTAGGCAATGGCGCGATCGGCGAGATCTTCGGTGAGATGATAACCGTCGTCGGGCGAACACGGCGGCAACACCTGATGGTTGTCGTGAATCAGATCGGGGTGGTACTGATCCGTTTCGCCGGCGAGGAATCCGTAGTAGCGCTCGAAGCCCTTGCTGAGCGGCCAGTGATGCCGCGGTCCGCCGAGCGTCATCTCCGTTGCCGGCGTCAAATGCCACTTCCCCAGCGCGAAGGTGGCGTAGCCGTTGCGCACAAGAATCTCCGAGAGGAAACCGTTCTCGGCGGGGATAGTGGCATCGTATCCCGGGAAGCCGGAGGAGAACTCGACGATGCGCGCCATGCCGCTGGCGTGGTGGTTGCGCCCGGTCATCAGACACGCCCGCGTCGGCGAGCACAGTGCCGTGGTGTGGAAGTTCGCGTAGCGCAATCCGCTCGCGGCCAGGCGGTCGAACGTCGGTGTGGCGATGTCGGCGCCATAGCAGCCGAACTGGGCGTAGCCGACATCGTCGAGCAGCACCATGACGATGTTCGGTGCGCCAGCCGGCGCCTGCTCCTTCGGCGGCCACGAGGCCCGCGACTCCGCGAACGTTCGCCCCACCACTCCGTCAAACTGTTTGGCCATGATCACTCCCCTCGCGCGGTCGACCGTAGCGAAGCGACCCCCTACGTGGCAACCGGTAGCCGCGTTGTGTTTGCAGCATGATCGGCAGTAGAGGTAGCCGCGATGATCTGCGCTCGGTGCCGACATGACCATCTCACGCGCGGGGAGTTTTGTGCGCAATGCGGCGCGCGCTGACTTGCACGGCCGTCCGTACGTGGGAGCTGCTGGGGTGATGACCCGACCCCCTGTCCACTACGCCACCACCGCCGACGGTATCGAGATCGCCTACCAGGTGCTGGGCGACGGGCCGATCGATGTCGTCATCGTCCCCGGCATGTCGTCGAACCTCGACTGGAACGCCGAGTTGCCATTCTACGGCGGCTATCTGCGGCGCTTCCCGCGCTTTGCCCGCACCATCGCCCTCGACCGGCGCGGCGGCGGTGTGTCGGATCGCGAGGTCGGCAGCGGCAGCGCCGAGGATCGCATGGACGACGTGCGGGTAGTGATGGACGCGGTCGGCTGCCAGCGGGCGGCGCTCCTCGGTCAGGTTGAGGGCGGCGCGATCGCGGTGTTGTTCGCAGCGACCTACCCGGAGCGGGTTTCAGCACTCGTTCTGGTCGAGACGAGTGCCCGGCGGTTGTCAGCAACGGACTACCCCGCTGGGCAGCCCGCTGAGTGGATCGAAGCTACAATATCGCACAACCGTACGCATTGGGGGACGGGACGCGCGCTGTTCCCCCTCACCTGCGACGCTCGGGACGAGGAGGCGGCGGTCGCCGCGCTCGCCGTGCTCGAGCGCAGCATCGGCACGCCACGCACGATCGGTCGTCAGCGCGACTTCTCCTTCAGCGTCGATGTGCGCGCGGCGCTGCCGCTGATCGAGGTGCCGGCGCTGGTGACGCACGCGCGGCGTTCAGTATGGTCGGAATCCCAGGTGCGCTATACGGCCGACCACATCCGTGACGCGCGCTACGTCGAGACGGAGAAGGGATACGCGAACTGGGACCCGGCAGAGCAAGACGCCTTTGTCGACATCATCGAAGAGTTCCTCACCGGCCAGCGCCCGCCCGTTCACGACATCGACCGCGTGCTCGCCACGGTGCTCTACACCGATATCGTCGACTCGACGCGTCGGGCTGCAGAGCTGGGCGACCGGCACTGGCGCGACGTGCTCGATGCCCACGACGCGCAGGCCGCCGCCGAAGTCACGCGCTTTCGCGGGCGAATCGTCAAGCAGACGGGCGACGGACACCTCGCCGTATTCGACGGCCCCGCTCGCGCCATCCGCTGCGCGCAGGCAATGGCCGCCGCCGCGCGCGGCCTCGGCGTGGAGATCCGTGCCGGGCTCCATACCGGCGAGATCGAGCAGCGCGGTGAAGACGTCAGCGGGCTCGCGGTGCACATCGGGGCGCGCATCGTCGCACTGGCAGGACCGGGCGAGGTGCTGGTTTCGAGCACGGTACGCGAGCTGGTCGTCGGCTCCGGCCTCGAGTTCGACGACCGTGGTGAGCACGAGCTGCGCGGTGTCGCCGGCGTGTGGCGGCTCTTGGCAGCGCGGGTGGGCAAGTGAGCCGATGTCGGCCACCAGCAATTGAACCATTGAGCGACTCATCGGGTCATTGCGGGTCACTACGATGGCGATAACGGAATTGCAGATCGGTGCTGCGCGGATTGAGGTCGTGCGCGGCGATATTACGCGGCAAGACACCGACGCGATCGTGAATGCCGCCAACTCGACGCTGCTGGGCGGTGGCGGCGTTGACGGGGCGATTCATCGCGCCGGGGGTCCAGCGATTCTCGCCGAGTGCCGCACGCTCGGCGGTTGCGCCACCGGCGACGCCAAGATCACCACCGGTGGTACGTTGCGCGCGCGCTACGTCATCCACACCGTCGGGCCGATTTACCGCGGTGGTGCGCATGCCGAGCCGGTGCTGCTGGCGAGCGCGTACCGACGCAGTTTGGAGGTGGCGTCCGCGCGCACCATTCGCACGCTTGCGTTTCCATCGATCAGTACCGGGGCCTACGGCTATCCAATCGCCGCTGCGGCGCGCATCGCGCTGCACACAGTGTCCGACTACCTCGGTGCGCACTCAGACCTGACGCTGGTGCGCTTCGTTCTGTTCAGTGCGAGCGACTTGCAAACGTACTCGCGCGCACTCGGCGAGATCGCTGGGGACTTGTAGGGGACGACCGACGTTGAAGCGAAGTGGTCTCGCCCGAACGCCATGAAGTGGGAATTGTTGTAGGGGCGCTGCTTGCCGCGCCCCGCCGGGCCGGGCAAGCGCGGCCCCTACGGCCCCACCCCCTGCGGCAATTTTCAAAGGAGCCTCAGTTGCGAGTGCGACCGGCGAGACGACGCAACGGCGCGCCGGTGAGGCGCGTCAGAATCCACTCCTTGCGCAGCTCGACGCCAAGACGTTCGTAAAACTTGATCGCCGGCGTGTTCCAGTCGAGCACCGCCCACTCCATGCGCCCGCAACCCTTCTGTATCGCGATGCGCGCGAGCGCCGCCAGCAGCGCGCGGCCGGAACCATGGCCACGTTCGCCGGGAACCACGAACAGGTCTTCGAGATACAACGTCGGACGCGCCAAGAACGTCGAGTAGGTGAACACGTAGAGCGCGAAGCCGACGAGCTGATTTCCGCGGTGGCAGATGAGGGTTTCGAAATATGGACGGCGCCCGAATCCGTGGCGCAGGATGCGCGCGGCGTTGGCCTCGACCTGATCGCCGAGCCGTTCGTACTCGGCCAGGGCGCGGATCAGGTTGAGGATCGCCGGCACATCGCGCCGCGTTCCCCGCCGAATCCGCAGAACCGACTTCTTCATCTCAATAGTGAAGGGCGGTCGGCTCGGCCGACGCGTCGATCTCCAGCCCCATGGCGGCCACCATCGCGTGCGCTTCGTTGTGCGCCTGCCCCGGCGTGGTGAGGTAGCCATCGACGAAGATCGAGTTGGCAATCAACAGCGCGAGCGATTGGAACCAGCCGAGATTGCCCTCGCGGCCGCCGGCGAGCCGCAGATCGGTGACCGGATTGGCAAGGCGGAACAGGCAGAGCGCTTTCAAACATCGCCCCGGATCGAGCTCGCGAGTGTCCGCCAGCGGTGTGCCGTCGATCGAAATCAGAAAATTGAGCGGCAACGAATCCACTCGTAACTCACGCAGCGCGAACGCGAGGTCGACGATGTCGTCGTCGTGCTCACCCATGCCGATGATGCCGCCGCTACAGGTCTGCATGCCGGCGCGGCGGACGTTCTGCACGGTGCGGATGCGATCGGCGTAGCTGTGCGTGCTGCAGATCGTGGGATGGAAGCGTTCGGAGGTATTGAGGTTGTGATTCACCCAGCCGATGCCGGCATCCTTTAGCTGATGCGCCTGGGCTTTTTCCATGATCCCGAGCGAGACGCACAGCTCGAGTTGCGGATATTCCGCTTTGATCGCGCGCGCCGCGGCGGCAAAGCGATCGATATCGCTCTCGCTCGGGCCGCGTCCGCTGGTCACCATGCAATAGCGGCGCGCGCCGGCCGCGACGGCGCGCCGGGCATTGGCGAGCAGCTCCGGCACCGAGTCCAGCCGGTACCGTGGGATGGCCGCGTCGGAGATCGCCGACTGCGAACAGTAGTGACAGTCTTCGGGGCACAAGCCGCTGCGTGCGTTGCGCAGCAGGCACAACTTCACCCGGCGGCCGTGAAACTGCTCGCGCACCCGAGCGGTCGCACGCAACAGCGCGGGCAGCTCCGCATCAGCACAGCGCAACACCGCGTACGCATCGGCGCGCGCCAGTGGTGCGCCGGCGAGCACGGCCTCCGCCAACGCGTCGAAACGCATCGCTAACGGTGCAGCGGTGAGTGGCGCAAGCGACTGCATCGCTCGGCGTGGTATCAACCCGCCGCTGGTGGCGCAAGCTGACCACATCGGAAGTCGTCATGGCGAGGAGCGGAGCGACGAAGCAATCTCGATACAGGTTAGGCCGGTGGAATGACTCCAGAGGTTGTGGAATGCTCCCACTAATGACACGGCGAGGGTTCGTTCTCGGCTGCCTCTTGCTGAGCGCGTGCAAGCCACCGGTGCCACGGCCCGTGTCGCTCCCGCCAACGCCAGCGCTGCAGGAAGAAGTGCTGCGATCAATCGAGCGACCACAGCTCCGCATTCTCGACCTGCACGAAACCCCGAGCCCCGACGGCAAGCGGATCGTATTGACCGGGACGCTGAAGAACGACGGCGTGGGACCGACGCGCGAACTCGTCATCAACATCGAGGGACGCGATGACAACAACGCGGTCGTCTGTAGCGCCGAAGCCGTGCCGAGCACGCAAGAAGTGTTACCGGGCGATACCGTGAGCTTCACTGCAACGATCGACAATCGGCCCGAGACCGCCGACTATCACGTCGAAGCGATCGGTCGCTGACGGTTGTCGATGGCGCTCCTCGATCTCTTGCACCGGCTGGTGCGTGCGGCGGTTGGTAGCGTGCCGACATTGGATCTCCACGGCCTGGGCGTGCGTGAAGCGCTCGCGGAAACCGAACGCTTCTTGCGCGACGCGCAGACACACGGTGTCCGCCAAGTGCGTATCGTCTACGGCAAGGGTCACCGCAGTAAAGGCGGGCGCGGCGTGCTGCGCAAGGTCGTGCCGCATTGGTTCGACACCGACGGCGCGCCATTGGTGACTGACTACAGCCGCCAACCCGACGCCAGCGGTGCCGATGGCGGCGCGCTGGTGTGGGTCCGCCGGCGGCCCGCGCCGTGAGTCACTTCGGGGGAGCCGGCGGCGATGCCGGCGGTGAAGCAGGCATGGACGGTGGCGGGGGTGGCGGCGTGCCGAAGTGTTTCAGACCTTCGGCCAATTGTCGCAGCCGCTGCACGGCCAGACGGTGAATCGTGCCCTCTTCCGCGACGCTGCCGGCCTTGACGCCGCTGAGCACCTCCAAGCCTTCGTCGATGGTGCGAATCGGATAGAGATGAAACTGACCGGCGCGGATCGCGTCGACCACTTCGGGTCGCAACACGAGCCCATCGATGTTCTGCACCGGCATCACCACACCTTGCGCACCGGTGAGACCGATGGCGCGACAGGTGGCGTAGAAGCCCTCGACCTTCTCGTTGATGCCGCCGATCGGTTGGATCTCGCCCCATTGATTGACGCTGCCGGTGACCGCGAGGTCCTGCCGCAACGGCACGCCGCTGAGGCTGGAAATCAGCGCGTACAGCTCGGTCGATGACGCGCTGTCGCCATCGATGCCGGAATACGATTGCTCGAAACACAAACTGGCCGACAGGCTGAGCGGAAAATCTTGCGCGTAGAGCCGGCGCAAGTAGCCGGAGACGATCAGCACACCTTTGTCGTGCGTGTGCCCGCTCAGTTGCGCTTCGCGTTCGATGTTGATGATGCCGGCGCCGCCCATTGCCACGGCGGCGGTCACACGCGAGGGGCGGCCGAATTCGTAGCCGCCGAGGTTCAGCACCGCGAGGCCGTTGACTTGGCCGACTTTGCGTCCGTCGACGTCGACCAGCAGCACGCCGTCGCGAATCAGTTCGCGGAGTTTCTCTTCGATGCGATTGAGGCGGAAGATCCGCTGTTCGAGCGCGTGTTGCACATGCGCGTCATCGACTTCGGCGGCGCCGGCCTTGCGGCACCAGAACGCGGCCTCGCGCATCACATCGGCCAGGTCTTCCCACTGACTCGGCAGTTTGCGGCGGTGGTTGACCGAGCGCGCGCCGAACTCGATCAAGCGGGCCACCGCCGCGCGCCGAAACGCAGGTAACTGCTCGTCGCGCACGATCCGCGCGACTTGCGCAACGAAACTCGCGCGCGCGTCGTCGCCGTCGACTTCAAAGCCAAAGTCAGCCTTCACCTTGAAAATCTCGCGGAACTCTTCGTCGTAGAAATAGAGCAACTGAAATAGCTCGGCCGGACCGGTGAGCACCACGCGCGTCGAGATTCGCATCGGTTCCGGTTTCAACGCAGTGGTGGCGAACAACGCGAACGGATCGTACGCCTCGATCTCCAGCTCTTCACTCTTCAGGCAACGCTTGAGCGGCCGCCACACCTGCGGCTCCGTCAGCGCGTCGAGTGCGTTGATGATGACGCAGCCGCCGTGCCCGCGCAGCAACGAGCCGGTTTTGATGCGGGTGAAGTTGGTGACCAGCTTGCCCGACGGGTCGACCATGCGCTCCACCGAGCCGAACAAGTTCTTGTACGTCGGCGACCCTTCGATGATGATCGGCGCGCCGGTTGTCGCGCTATTGTCCACCAGGACGTTGATCTCGTAGTCGACCAGACCGTCAGCGGCGCTCGCGGTGTACATCCCGGGTATTGGGGGCGGCGCCGGCGCGGGCTCGCGAAAGGCTTCGAGATTGTCGAGCATGTGCTCGTGCACGTCGTTCAGGTACTGATGAACCTCCGCGCTCTCGTAGCGCTGGGCGATGTCGTCGACCATCGGCGCAATCACGTCTGCCGCCACGCGGCGCTCCGCGTCTTTGACCTCGCGTCCGAGCCGGCGCGCGAGCGCCTGCTGGCGGCGCAACATGGTCTTGAGGTCGCGCCCCAACTCGCGTTCCTTCTGGCGCAGCTCGTCTTGCTCCGGCTGACTCAACTTCTGGAACTCCTCGGGCTCCATTGGCTGGCCGTCTTTGCGCAGCGGCAGGAAGAAGATGCCGCCTTGCGGATGGTACTGGACGACGAAACCTTTTTCGGTTGCGCGCTGCTGTAACTCGCGCGCGATCGCTTCGCCCTCGTGGCCATAGCGTTCGGAGAGCGCTTCCTTCTCGTTCTCGAACGTTTCTTTGCGGAAAGTTTCCGGCAGTGAACGCTTGAGGTCTTCGACCAGCTCCACCATGTCGCGCCGAAGCTGCTTGCCCTGCCCCGCGGGTAAGTAGAAGGCGCGCGGCCGATCGCGGTTCTGAAAATTCTGCACGAGGACGCGATCGCCGGGGCGGGGCAGAGTACGGGTCAGTTCGGTTAGCAGCGATGCCACCGTTTGCTCGCGTTGCGTTCCCCCGAGACCGCTAACGTAGATGTTGAAGCCGGCGTGCGCCACGCCGAGGCCCAGCTCGATGGCGGCCAGCGCGCGTTCCTGGCCCTTCCAATCGGGTGTGATCGCCACCTCGGCCGTGGTGGCGAAGGTGAGTGCATCGGCGGCAACCACGAAGGCGGCGTCGCTAGCCGACAGCTCGCGCGGTGGCGCGGCAGCGGCGTGCGCGGAGTCACTCACGACGTTCTTCTCCGCACATGAATGGAGAGGTTGGCGCCTTGGACCTTGGCCTCAATATCGTTGGGTCGCGCCTCGCCCGGGAGCGTGATGGTGCGATGCAAGGCAATGTTCTGTTGCGCGCGTGACCACGCGCTCGGCCCTTCACTGCGCGCCTGTTCGCGGCGCCGCTGTCCGGAGATGGTGAGTGTACGCCCGTGGACTTCCACTCTCAGATCGGCCGCGCGCAACCCCTCGATCGACAGCTCAATCAGCCAGCCGTCGGCGACCTCGCGAATCTCCGTGGGCACCACTTGGCGCGACGCGGGTCCCCAGCGACGATGAATCAACTCATCGAACAAGCGATCGATCTCTTCGAGAATCGACGGCAGCGCCATTGGCTCACCGTTAGCACCGGAAGGATTCGGGGTTCAAGCATGCGCCACGATGAAGGCATCGGGTTGCGGCACGCGTGCGCGCCCGCTAGCAAGGACACACGGAGGGATACATGGCTATCGTTGGACGAGTCAGCGAAGTGTGGCGGTACCCGGTCAAGTCGATGGGCGGCGAGCGACTACAACGCGGCACGCTTGGCCCGCGCGGGATTCCCGGCGATCGCGGCTGGGCCGTGCGCGACGAACAGGCGGGAGAGATTCGCGGCGCGAAGAAGCTACCCGCGCTCTTGCAGTGCAACGCGCGGTATCTCGCGGAGCCGGCGGTCAACGCGATCCCGGCAGCGGAGATCACACTGCCCGACGGCACGCATGTGCGCAGCGACGATGCGACGGTATCCGCGCGCCTCTCCGAACTACTCGGCAAACCGGTCACGCTGTGGCCGCTGCAACCGGACACCGCGACCGATCACTATCGTCGTGCTGCACCTGACAACCCCGACATGATGGCCGAGCTGCGCGAGATCTTTGGCCGCACCGCCGACGAGCCGCTCCCCGATCTGTCGATTTTTCCATCCGAGATCATGGAGTACACCTCGCCGCTCGGGACGTACTTCGACGCGTTTCCTCTGCACGTGCTGACGACGGCATCCCTCGCCATGCTGAGCGCACGCACGCCAGGGGCGCGCTTCGAGCCGCGGCGCTTCCGCCCCAATTTCGTCATCGAGCCGGTTGGCGGCGCGAGCAAGGGATTGATCGAGAGCGCCTGGTCGGGCCGCACACTGCGCATCGGCGGCGCGCGCATCAAGATCGAGATGCCGTGCGTGCGCTGCGTGATGACGACGCTGCCGCAAGGCGATCTTCCCAAGGACCCATCGGTCCTGCGCACCATCGTGCGCGACGCCGAGCAGAATGTCGGAGTCTATGCGACGGTTGTGGCAGCCGGCAGCGTCAGCGCCGGCGACGAGGTGGCGCTGGAGTAAACCGATTGCAGTTGAGGCTCGTAGACGTAAGGGACACCACGATGAGATCGAGTGAAGGCAGTCGGCTTTGGCGCTTCCTAAACAGCCCCATCGTAGTTCTGGCGATTGGAGCTGCTCTATGGCCTGCCATTTCAGCCCTATCCGCGTCGATCAGTACACGATGGAGGATCGCGGCGGCCGCAACTGAACTGCGTGCGCTTGCCGAGAATCAAACGGCCAACTCCGAGGGCGGGAGTGTCAAGCTGCTGGTGTCAGGCTTCATCTCGCAAGCGGCGGATGGCTTCAGAGAGGCCTTTTCGCAGGTCGGCAACGATCACGCGAAGTCGATCGCAGAGATCCGTCAGATCCGGCCTCTGCTCGTGGTTTCCGAGGTCGCCGCGACCGCGTCCTCTGGGCCGTGGAAGGAAAAGATCGTTGGCCGGGTCGTGAATAACGCTGACGTTGCCGTGGAAAACCTCAACCTGTGTGTCATGTTCTTTGATGGTGATGGACATCTCATCGACGCCGAATACAGTTGGCTAAGAGATCAGCAGGTCGTCGAACCGAAGCAGACCGTGGCTTTTGCAATCGAACGTTCTCTTGGCCAGGGAAACGAGCCTATGAGTGAGCTGGCCAGGCGGAAGTCGCAGCGCATAGATGTGCAAGTTGCAAACTTCACGATCGTCCAGGCTCCAAGAAGCGAGGCAAGCTCAGGCCGGCGCGATCCGAATACGCAATGAACGAAGACCGGATCTGTCTCCGGTCGTAGGGGCGCTGCTTGCTGCGCCCGGAGCGGAGCGGGAGGCGCTCAAGCGGAATGACGGACAAAGCGATACACCCAGCACGCCGCCCTCTTCGCCTGCGCGACTACGACTATGCGAGTGCCGACTACTACTTCCTTACAGTCTGCACGTACAAGCGTGAGTGTTTGCTGGGCCAGGTAGCTGACGGACGTATGCAAGTCAGTGCGGAGGGTGCCGCCGTCACTCAGACGTGGCTTGGTTTGCCGGGACGCTTTCCCGCAGTAGTCCACGATGCGTTTGTGGTGATGCCGAACCACGTCCACGGAGTTTTGGTTCTGCGGCCGACAGATGTGGCCCCGGACTCCGCCGCCCCGGGCGCGGCAAGCAGCGCCCCTACATCGTCTGACCTCGCGCCACCTCATCGTCCCCCAACGCTTGGTGCGGTTGTGCGCGCGTTCAAGTCGATCTCCGCGATTCGTGTCAACCAACTTTTGGCGCGTTCGGGTGCGGTTTGGCAACGCGGCTTCTACGACCATGTCGTGCGTGACGAGCCGTCGCTGCTCAGGATCAAGGAGTACATCGCGACGAACCCACTCCGATGGTCACTCGACCGGGAAAACCCCACGCGGACTGGCGAGGATGATTTCGATCGATGGCAGAGAACGTTTGCGCGACACGGCGAAGGATGAATGATGGAGCGAACGGAGGGGCGCTGCTTGCTGCGCCCCTCCTGCCCTCCGGGCGCACGCCGTGTCAGACACATCGCATCGCATGACCACATACGCCGCTGATCTCGCTGCGGTCCGCGACGCCGCGCAGCGCATCGCCAGCGTCGCCCATCGCACGCCGATGGCCACCTGCGCTACGCTCGACGCGCTGGCGGGGCGATCCCTCTTCTTCAAGTGCGAACAGTTGCAGAAAGTCGGCGCGTTCAAGTTTCGCGGCGCGGCCAATGCGGTGATGAAACTGTCCGACGACGCCGCGGCGCGCGGCGTGGTCACGCACAGCTCGGGCAATCACGCGCAGGCGCTGGCGCTCGCCGCCAAGCTGCGCGGAATTCCAGCGCACATCGTCATGCCGCGCAACGCCTCGCCGGTGAAACTGCGGGCGGTCGAAGGCTACGGTGCGCGCGTGATCGCGTGCGAGCCGACGCTGAGTGCGCGCGCCAGTACTGCGGCTGCGGTGGTCAGCGAGACCGGCGCCACCTTGATTCACCCCTACAACAATCCCGACATCATCGCCGGCCAAGGCACCGCAGCGCTGGAGCTGATGGAACAAGTTCCCCAACTCGATGCCATCATTGCGCCGGTTGGTGGCGGCGGCTTGCTCGCCGGCACGGCCATCGCCGCGAAAGGGCTCAGCCCGTCGATTCGCATCATTGCCGGGGAACCCGAGGGCGCTGACGACGCGGCGCGCTCGCTGGCGGCGGGCACGCTGATCCCTCAAACCGCGCCGAACACGCTCGCCGACGGCCTCCTCACCGGCCTCGGCGAACTGACCTGGCCGATCATCCGCGACCATGTCGAACGCGTCGTCACCGTCAGCGATGCGCAGATCGTCGCCGCCATGCGTCTGGCCTGGGAGCGGGCGAAGCTCTTGATCGAACCGAGCGCGGCGGTGGCGCTGGCGGTGGCACTCAGCGAGGAGTTCAAGGCGTTGCGCGATCTCAATCGCGTCGGCATCGTGCTGAGCGGCGGCAACGTCGACCTCGATCATTTGCCGTGGTAGCGTCCCACGGCTCGCAGAATTATCCAGGAGGACATCAGCGTGGCAGAACGATTGACCGGTAAAGTCGCGGTGATCACCGGCGCCGCCAATGGCATCGGACGCGGCACGACGCTGCGATTTCTGGCCGAAGGCGCGCGCGTGATCGCGGCGGATCTGAATGCGACCACCGGCGCCGAGATGCTCGAACTGGCCGCGCGCGCCGGGCACCGCGAGCGCGTTCGCTTCATCAAGACCGACGTGGCGCAGGAAGTGGACGTGGCAGCGGCGATCGATCTCGCCGTCTCAGCATTCGGCCGCCTCGACTGCGTCTTCAACAACGCCGGCGTGGTCGGCGCGATCGGACCGATCGATCAGCTCGGCGCCGACGACTGGGACTACACGTTTGCCGTGTTGGTGCGCGGAGTCTTCCTCGGCATGAAGCACGCCGCGCGGGTGTTCAAGCGGCAGGGCGGCGGCGGCGCAATCATCAGCACCGCGTCGATCGCGGGCCTCAGCGGCGGCGACGGGCCGCAAGCGTACTCGGCGTCGAAGGCGGCGGTGATCAACCTGACCCGCGCCGTCGCGGTCGAGTTGGCGCCGTTCAAAATTCGCGTCAACGCAATCTGCCCGGGCGGGATTCTCACACCGCTGCTGCACCGCGGCAGCCCCGAGATGATCCAATCCGTGCTCGAGAAGATGCAGCCGTGGCCCGAGGCGGGTCTGCCCGAACACATCGCCGCCGCGGCGCTGTTTCTGGCCAGCGACGATGCGGCCTTCGTCACCGGCGAAGCGCTGGTGGTCGACGGCGGCCTCACGGCGGCGGGCGGCAACGCGATGAAGGCGCTGGGGCAAGGCGAGTTGTCGCTCCAGGTCGTCGGCGTCGATCGCGGCACGACCGGACTCGAATCCACGCTGCGCGCCATTGAGTAGCTTACGAGTAGCCCGCATGCGCCGGCCGATCGTCTACGACCACGAATACAATGGCTGCTTCGGTTGCGGGCCGCACAACCCTGCGGGCCTGCGCCTCCGCTTCTTCGAAACCGAAGACGGCGTCGAGGTGGAGTACAACGTTCCGCCGCACCTGGAAGGCGCGGCGGGTGTCGTTCACGGTGGCATCCAAGCCACTCTGCTCGACGAGACGCTGTGCATGACGGCGTACGCCAAGCTCGGACATTCGGTGGTGACCGGCGAACTCAGCGTGCGCTACGTGCGGCCCGCGCCAACCGGCGCGCCGCTGCTCGCCCGCGGCCGTATCGTCGAGACCAAGGAGCGCAGCGCCTTCATCGAAGGCGCGATCTATCTGCAGTCGACCGGAGAGGAGCTGACGCGCGCCCGCGGGCGGTTCTTCCGCCACGCCGAGTAGTCCAGTTGTGAGTGCCGGGGCGGGCCCGTGGCCCGCCCCGCTAGTCTTGAAGCACTAACGTACGAAGTACGATCCGAGGAGCAAGAACATCTCGTCCTCCGTGGTCACACCGCCGTGCACCGGGCAGGCGTCGCAGACACCGTCACCGCGGCTGGGCGACGAATCACATGACGCGTTGCGCTCGGCGTCGTTCTTCCCACCGCATGCGGCCCCGACATGGCCGGCCACGCAATTGGTCGGCACGAAGCACGGCCCGCCAATCACGGCCGGTGGTGAGTTCGAGCGCGTCTTCACTTCGCTCGGATTGCTATAGCCGTTGTCGTACAGCGAGCAGTACGTGAAGGTGCGCTCGTCCACCAGCGACTGCGCCCCGGGCAGATCCATCGGCGGATCGAAGCGTACCACCGTCGGATCGTTATAGACCAGACTGAGGTACAGCATGTTGGTGGTCGCATCGCGGCTGATGGTGCTGGCTGCGCTGGTGAGCGCGGTCTGTACCGACGCGACCAACTCGTCGACGGTGATCTCGCGATCGCCATTCACGTCCGCGCGCACGCACGCATCGGCCGAGCCATTACCGAGCGCGATGTTCATGCTGATGATCAGTTCGTCGACCGTCACGCTGTCATCGAAGTTGCAGTCGCCGATGTGAATCGTGCGCGTCGACTGACACGGCGCGCCGGCGCAAATGTCGGGACTGACGAAGTCGGTGCCGAGTGGCTCGCACGCGGCGCCCGCGTTGGATCCACCGCTGCATGTGAACGACCCGCGGAACGCTCGGAAACGCTTGCCGTGACGATGGGTGTGCGAGGTGATTTCGAAGACGTGCGAGTCAGGCGGGAACAAGAAGGTGTTGCAGACCTCCTCGGTGGTAAACGCCGGCACCGACATCGCGAAGATGTGGTTGACGTCGAAGATGTTCTCGACGATGTTCTCCTGCTCCGCCGGCGACGCGAAGGTCAAGTTGATCCACGCTTCGAGTTTGCCGGGCGTGTCGGTGAGATTGAAGGCGTGGGAGTTCCACGTGATGATCCCCTTCAACGGAAACTCGGTGTACACGCCGTCGGCGAAGGTGTGTTGCACGGCGGTCTGCTGCGTCCCGGTCACGCCGAAGGTGTTGAAGCCGAAGCCTGCGTCCGGCGGACCAAAGCCGATACAGCCAATGCTGGGCACCGGGTCGGTGGCGCATTCGCCGGCGCCGCATTCGCCGAGCGCGGTCGGATCGCATCCAGTGCCGTCGTGCGCACCGCCATGGCAGGTGAAGTCGCCCCACGCGGGATCGTCGGGCTCGGCGGTGCCGCCGTACGGAAATGCGATCATGTGATGGCTGAGCGGGTCTTGGCGGATCTGGCTACGCTTGAGGCGAAACTTGGTGCCGGTCGGATCGCGGAACTCGGCCGGGACTTTGTCGGTGAAGTCGAAGTACGTCGCGAAGCAAACTTCCTGTTCGTGCATCGGTGCGAGCACCAAGCGCGGCATATGGAGTTGCACGCCCTCGCCGGCAGCGGGCGGCGGCAACGGGTCGATGGTGATCGGCTTCGGCGGGGGTAGGCAGGCGTCGAGCAACTCACCGGTCTGCGCGACGACGCCGTCGCGCGAGGCGCCGAACTCGATCCAGCGTCGCACGGCCTCGACTTCATTTCCGCTCAGCGCCGGCAACGGATCGAGCGGCATCGCCCGCAGCGGCGCGTGAAACTCGCTCGGCAGCGTCTTGGCGGCGAGGTTCACAAACAGCAAGCTGTCGTCGGGTTGCCCCGGAATCACGCGCTCCCATCCAGGCGCACTGTGTGACAGCTTACTGACCAGGCTATCGTAGGAAGCGCCGGCGCGAAGATCGAGTCCACTCGCCATGGCTTCGCCGTGGCAGACCGCGCTGGCGCAGCCTTTGTTTTCGAAGATAGCCTTCTGAATCAATGCGAAGGTGCTCGGAAACGTCGCGTCGCAAGTTTGCTCCGCGCGCGCGGGCAAGACGGCAGCCAGCAGTGCACCAACCAGAATCAAGCCCATCAAAACGCCGCGCCGAAATCGCATACACCCTCCGCTCCGGATCGTAGACAGGTAAGGTAGCATCAGGCGCAATGCTAGCTCAAGCCAATTTCTTCTTCGTCAAACTTCGAGGATCCAATGCCCCGACGGGAGCAGCGGAAGACACAAGCTAGAAGCCTGTGCCACCATCACTAGATCCCAGTAGATGGAACCTCAAAATAGTGGCACCGGTATCTTGCCGGTGCATTCACGCAACCTGATCGAGATACTCCGACAGCCCGTAGCCGACGTGATTGCCGCAGCGCCATTCGGTCATGCCTTCGCTGATGCGGGTGATTTGGCCGTCTTTACGATTGCGCAGCGGGATCATCGTCAGCACCTTGCCCCTGATGTCGAAGTCGCCGATCGCGGTGTGCAGCTTCGCCGTGATGCGGTCATGGTAGTGAGCTTCGCCAGCCCAGTCGGTGTGAAGATCGAGATGAGTCACGAAGTGGTTCTCGCCGTCCTTGAATACGAAACCCGACAGCAGCTCGGTACCGTTGCGCATGACGATCTGTGAACCCATGAACCCGAAGTCATCGTCGAACTCGCAGGTGAGCCAGCGATAGTACGCCGGCGACTGCCACGAGCGCGGTCCCCACGAATGATCCCGCAGGCCGTGGCCGGTGAGCGGCGTGGTCTGACCGTTGATAGTGATGCTGCCCACGGCTTTGACGTGCTGCTCGTAGTGACCCTTGGCGAAGACCATTGCGCTGTTCTCCGCGTCGCTCTCGCCGCCGTAGAGCGGGCTGAGTCCGGCGTAGTCGAGCTGCAGCGTCACCGGTTGGTGCGGGTTGCTGGTGAAGGCGCGCTTCGGGTTCTCCAATTCGAGGGGCCGGGCCAAGTACACCGCGGTGCCGTCATAGCTGACCCGCAGATGTTTCACCGGCTCGACGACCTCGAACTTCATCCCGCCGGCGTTGAACGCGGAGTTGTCGGCGATCTCGGGTCGCATGTAGTTGAACAACGCGGTGCCGTCAGGCTGATACACCGCCAGGGTCACCTCGGCGTAGCGCTCGTTGGCGCGGTTGCCGACGCGCGCGAAGCCACCCAGCCGTGCCGCGCGGTCGTAGAAGTTGAAGTACATGCTCTCGTTGAAATTCGACTCGCCGGTGTTCTCGTGCATGTACTCGTCTTGGGGTTTCACGGCATGCATGGTTGCTCCTTTGTTTGTCGGCTCTTGCCTGGTCTACGGAGGTTTTACAACGGATTGAACAGATCGAGCGGATTCGGCCACATACTTCGAATCTTCTTCCGGAAATCCGTTCAATCCGTTTAATCCGTTGTAGACTATCCGGCTCCTACGATCCCTGATCCAAGGCCTCCACGATCTCGATCAGTCGACGCGTGCCGTTGCGGAGATTTTCGATTGAGAGCCGCTCGTTGGTGCCGTGGACACGACTGTCCTCGTCTTCGCTGACTTCAAATGGAACGAAGCCGTAACTGACGATACCCTTGGTGCGGAAGTAATGACTGTCGGTGAATCCTGTCAGCACGCTCGGCACCACCGGGATATGCTCGCGCGCGGCAACCGCTTGCACCGCGCGATACAGCGGGGTGTCGGTCGGCGACGACGACGGCGGGAAGCTGAGCAGCTTCTCGATCGTGATCGCGTCGTCGTTGACGACTTGCGTGACGGCCTGAATGAACGTCTCGGGATTCTCGTCGGGCAGGAGGCGGCAATCGACCTCGGCGGTCGCGGTGCGCGGGATGACGTTGGTCTTGTTGCTCGCGTTCAACACCGTCGGCGCAGTGGTGTCGCGGACCAACGCGGCATCGTGACGATCGGCGAGGAACTCAGTGCGAAAGTCGGCGTCACCCAGCGCCAGCTTCAAGTCGCGGTAGCCCGCGCGGCGGGCCTCCGGCGCGGTGTCGGCAAGCGCGGCGTAGTAGGCGGCGACCTCGGGCACCACGCGCACCTCGGGTTGATAGTGGTGCAAGCGGTCGAGTGCGCCGACCAGGCGCGTCACCGCCGTCTCCGGCCGCGGCGCGGAGCCGTGCCCCGCCTCGCCGGTGGCGGTCAGTTTCAGCCAGCACGGCGTCTTCTCCGACACCGCGACCTCGTAGGCGCGGCTGCCATCGGCGCGGATCTGGATGGCGCCGCCTTCGTTCAACAGGAACTCGGCGTTGCGCACGAGATCGAGGTGATGGTCGGCAAACCAACCGGCACCGTTGAGCCCACCGGCCTCTTCATCCGCGGTACCGACGAAGATGAGATCGCGCTTGAGGTGAACCCCGGCGCGCTTGAGCGCGATCATGGCGGTGGCATCGACCGCGCCGACGCCTTTGCAATCCATCGCTCCACGACCCCAGACGTAGCCGTCGCGAATCGTGCCGGAGAACGGCGGCAGGTCCCAGCCGCTGGCATCCGCGGGCACGACATCGAGGTGATTGAGCAACACCAGCGGCCTCTCCGCGCCCGTGCCGGCGAGACGCGCGACCACGATCCCGCGCCCCTTACTCGACTGCAACACTTGGTTGTCGATACCGGCGTGCTTGAACTGCGCGGCGAGAAACTTCGCCGCAGCGATTTCGTTGCCCGGCGGATTGGTCGTGTCGATCCGAATGTACGCGCTCAGCAACTGCGCCGCCTGATCTCCCGCCTGCCGCCAATCGATGTCGGTCGCCTGAGCGCTGAGCGGCAGCAGCGCCGACCACATGCAAAACTGCAGAAGTCTTTTCATCCCAGTCCCCAATCCCTAACCGCCAACCCCGCCCTCCTTCAGCTCCACGATGTATCCGTCGGGGTCGCGAACATAGATCGACAGTCCCATCCCGGTCGCGCCCATCCTTGGCACCGGCTGGTCGTCGATCAACTCGATGCCGCGCGACTTGAGCAGCGCGATCAGCTCGATCAGCGGCGGCTGCGCGACTCGCACGCACAGGTGCATGAAGCCGCCGGCGTTCATACCGACCGCGGGATCGTAGGTCGAGTCGGGAACAAGGTCGATGAGCTGCCCGCCGACCCGCGCCGAAACAAACGGCCGCGTACCGGCGCGGTACTGATCGAGGAACTCGATCGGCAAGCCGAGCAGCTCGCCATAGAAACGCAGCGACGCGTCGAGATCGCGAACGCGGAGTACGAAGTGATCGAGTCCTTCGACCTGAATCGCCGCGTTCATGCTTGCTCCCGATGCTTCAATGACGTTGCTACACCACTCACGACAACGCTCACGATAGCGTTCACGACACCTTCGGCCGCACGTCGCGCGCGAAGCGCTCCATCGCACGCACGAAGGTATCGACCGACGTCGCCGGGTCGTGCGGGATGCCGAGGAAAAAATCGACCAGCACGTCACCGACACCGATCTCGCGATAGGCGGCGAGACGCGCCACCATGTCGTCGGCGGTGGTGATCATCTGACCATCGTCGCTGCCCTTGGCGTCGGCAAACCAGGTCGGCAACCGCAGCGAGATCGTGAAACGATCCAGCGCGCGTCCCCTACGCTCCGCTGTACGGCGCAGTGTGGCGATGCAATCCTTGGTGTCGCCGAGCGAGGTGCGCACCGGTTGCCAGCCGTCGCCGAATTCGACGGCGCGCCGAATGGCGCGCTTGCTGATGCCGCCGATCCACAGCGGTGGATACGGTTGCTGCACTGGCTTCGGTTCGAACTTCAAGTCCTTGAACGTGCGATAGCGGCCCTGAAACTCCGGATCCTCTTTCGTCCACGCTTCCTTGTAGATCCGCAGATACTCGTCGGTCTGTTCGCCACGCTCAGCAAACTTCTGACCGAGCGCTTCAAACTCGGGCTCCAACCATCCCGACGCCGCGCCGAAGATGACCCGCCCGTGCGACAGTTGATCGATGGTCGCGATCGTCTTCGCGGTGATCAGCGGATCGCGGTAGGGCACGATGATCACGCTGGTGCCGAGTCGCACTTTCTTGGTGACCGCCGCCGCGTAGGTGAGCACGGTCAGCGGTTCCCAGAAGCTCGATCCGAAGTAGCCGAGCACGACGCTAGGCGCGACGACGTGATCGCTGACCCAAATCGAATCGTAGTCGAGCGCTTCCGCGGTCTCGGCGATACGGCGAATGTTCTCGGTGGTACCGAAGCGGCCGAAGTGAGGGAGGTGAATTCCAAAGTGCATGGGCGGCATCCTGCACCAGGGGAAGACGAGTAACAAGCCGCTTCACACAGATGGTAGCGTCTCAGTGATCGTAGGAAGTGTTGATCCAGTTTACGCCTGGACAACCACTTCCGCCGAATTGACTCTCCAACGGGCACCGTTCCCATCAAGTTGCAAATCCTCAGCTCGTGGAGGCGAAAAGATCTGGCGGTTCCCGAACGTTCCAAATGCAGGATGACCTTCGTCACCTCGCGCGATAGTCAGCCAGTCCAACGTCCTGAACTCGGAATGAACCTCGAAACTGCTCCCCGCCCACGGACATTTGTCAAAATCAAGGCCATCCTTTATCGAGGTCCTGGTACGCATGTTCTACGCATGGAACAGCTGGGCGGATCACTGTGGATATTGGCGGCGACATTCCGTTCGAGCTTAAGGTCGTTTGAACCTTCCTGTAGTTCTGGCTTTGGCCCGTGAATGAAGGTACGGAACGTAAAGGTCGCGCAACGCAGATAAATATGACGGCGGGACCCGTTTCCAAGCCAAGAAATAAGCTCGAAAGTTAAGTCACCTCCGAAAAGTTTGCGGTCTGGTTCAAGTGGCCCCGGGCTTCCTCAACGCCCTTGCGATTCGATCGAGTTCGATCCTACCAAGAGCTGGGCGACGCGCACCAACGAAGCCGCTCCCATCTGCCACCGTGGACCCTTTCGTCTCATGAAGGAACAGCTGGCAAATCGCCATGCCGGGCCGGATGTCGATAGGGACTTCACCTACATTGGTCAATTCAAGCGTAAGACATCCGGTAAACCCAGGATGAACGCCGGAAGCGGTCGCTATAATTAGTCCCCTCCTGCCCCATGAAGATCTCCCCATGATATATCCTGCGAGACTTCGTGGAAGGCGTAACCATTCGAGGGTAGCTGCCAAAACAAAGGCGCGCGGATGTAGGATGAATCGCTCACCAAATGCGACGTAATGGCGTCGCATGATCTCGTCCTCTACTCCGAAAGATACTCTACCCTCAGCAACTTCAAGAACGCCGATACGTGGATGACGCGGCGTCATGAACCATGTACCCAATCGAAGATCAACCGCGCCCGCGCCGCTATTCCGTAGCTCATCGGGGTTTGGTGCTGGTGTGATAACTAACGGATCGTTCCCAACCCGTAGTATGCGTGCAATCTCTTCAGCTGAAAGTAGCATTCAGGTGTTCTCGTGTAGCAATGCCTCGATCTCCAGTACCTCCACGTTCTTTAGCACCAATTCGTTGAGGACTTCCAGCTTCCGCTTCTCGATGTCTGGCCGATCCTTCCATATATCTTGGTCATGAAGAGCCACCCATCCGGCTGTGGCTATACTCGCAAGCGATTTTACTTCGGATGCCGGTGTTACCAAACGGAATGCTTCTACTATGGACCTTATCTCAGTGTCGTCCCGTTGTGGAATATTCGCGCCCTCAGCAATTGAGGCAGACTTGTCGAGCAACTGATCGACTAGTTGCTCAAGAACTTTATCCGCAAGGGAACAAAGAAACTCCGATCTCGCGTTTCTAGACGGAAGCAGTTGTTCGCAAAACCAGGATACGTAGTCCGTTGGAGCCTGGGTACCGAATCGCTGCGCGGCCTTGGTAACATTCTGCGCCCTGACGCGCATAGATGGATAGTCTGGTGAACGGTTGGCTAGACCGGGAACGAGAAGATACGCAAAGGCGTGCAGATAGGCGTCGAAGAAAATACGCACTCCTATGAAGTCGCAAAATGTCTCTTCGAGCTGAGACAGCGCCAGCTTGAATGTCGGAGCCCACGTGCTCTGGCCTTCCAAGTCCAGCAAGGCATCTTCGTTTACGTGTGGGAAGTGGGTTTTATATTCCTCCCAGCGTCGCTTTATCTCCCCAACGATCGCTTCGACTAGGGGTGATTGGAAGTGCTCGGCCAGCCGATGCTTTGCCCAAACGGCATGCCCGAGTTCATGACCCGCCAAAGGAAGTACGAGCCCATTGCCAGACTCTGAGGCTGGCATCCCAATGAGTACGAAATCGGGAAGTTCAACCAGGGACTTGTAAGTGAAAGGCGAAAACTCCCACTCGGAGGAGAGTACCAATCTTACGCCGGGACCGATCAGTTCCTTGGCTAGCCGGTATAATGGGTCGTGTAGCTCGAAAGCGTTTCTAACATTGGTGGAACGCAGAAAGAAACCAAGGAGAGGAAGGTGCAGGAAAATCTGCTGGAGTGCCTCCCCGCATGCTGCTTGGATAACATCCGGATTATTTTGCGGCGTGAGTCCCTCGATCAAAGCGATGCGGTCAGTGAACTGGCGTTTTATGAGTTCCAAACCCTTGCGACAATCGGCACGTGGGAATTCAGCCGATTCAAGTCTGGCGATTTCTGAAAGAACGGCCCGCAACCGCGCGAGTGTGTGTTCCTTGACCACACGAGACATCCATTGCTTTAGACGCGGTGTGGGTGTTGCGAGCGCGAGCTTTCGTAGTTTGCCTGGAGATGGGAACTGGTGATCCGCGAGAGCGCTATGCAGAAGAGGCGCAACTCACGCAACCGTTGGTCGTCCTGCTGCCCGACTTCGGATGCCTTCATGAGCGAAACAACAAGAGCTCGGGCTTGCTCGACCAACATGGCGATGGTCGTTATTGGCTTCCCATGTGTTTCGCTGAGCGCATCCGTGAGGGTCTCGACCGTAATTGGATCGAGGAGGGAGCATTGCGACGACGAATTTAGCTCAGTGGAGGATCGGAGCACAAAAGCGAGAGCTGAGATTGCCTCCGTGGTTGCCGACCTCCGCAGCATAATGTTATCCAGTTCGATTGCAGCCCGTGCTGCGAGAAACGGGAGATTGGGATCCAGAGCCCGCAAGCGTCCCGTGGGTTCCGCGCTATCCATTGTCACCTCCGCCAAATAGGCAGTCCTAGCGCATGAGCCGCGCCCAGACAACCTGCACCATTAAAGCTCAACACCACAATGATCGCGGTACACGCGGCACCGATAAAACAGAATTCTCAGGATGTCAAACCAAAAACCCCTGGGCGGTGATATGCCCGTCTTGGGCAGGCATCAGAAAGCAAGGCCGGTCCGCTAATTTACTTTGATTTCTACCGCGCCCGCGCGGCCTTCTTCGCAATCTCAGATCGCCGCTTCTTGCTGAGCGTCGCCGCTCGCGCTGGTCCCCCGATCAGCCCGCCCTTGCGCGCGTACTCCTTGCCGGTCTCGGGTGCGTCGTCTTGAATCTCGACGGTAGCAATCCCATCACCTGGACCGCGCACGCGACCATGTCGGCGGGTCTGCGCTGGCCTTTGGGTTCCTTGCATGCGGACAAGATCGCATGATTGCCGGAGCGTTCCAAGACCGTTGGAAATTCAAACTGAGACACTACCCGCGCAACCGGTGCGTGATCGCTTTGACCAGAGAGCGGTTCAGCTAGCGCCCCACGATCAGACCCGATGAGGTGCCGCTGGTCGTGAACTTCGCCCACACGCGGCCGGCGCTGGCATCGAAGAACCAGCCGCTCTCTGAAGACTCAAGGCCGGCGAACGAATCGACGCGCGGCAGCGAGGTCCCGTCGAGTGCGACATCCGACACCGAATCGACCAAGAGCCGGACGATGTATCCGCGTGGGCGGCCGGCGATCTCGATCGTCCATTGCTCGCACGGCGCCGGGGGGGCGCACCCATCGGAGTGAGTGACGTGGAACGTGGAATCACCTTCGTCCTCATGCAGAGTGAATGCGGTTCCACTCGGCGGATACACGTCGAGCGTCAGACGGCCCTCGGACAGCGGCTTGCTGCCGTTGCCGTTCACGTCGCTGTGAACGTCCAGCGGCAAGATGCCTCCCGCTCGCACGTACAATGGGATGCGTCCGAGCGGGGCCGGCGCGGTGATCGTGGCGGGTCCGTCAATGCGATGCGAGGGTTCCCAGTAATCGATCCATTCGCCGGCAGGGAGATGTACATCGCGAACGCGGTCGCCGACATGCCACAGGGGCGCGAAGAGCAGATCGTGACCGAGGAGAAACTCATCGAAGAGATTGCCGACGGTAGGATCGTCGGGAAAGTCGAACACCAGTGGACGCGCCAGGGGACGACCGCTGGCGTGCGCCTCGATCGCCAAGCTGTAGAACAGCGGCACCAGTTCGTGATGGAGCGTAACGAAGCGGCGGTAGATGTCGATCATCTCCGCATCAGGCTCGCCGTCGGGCGGCATCGACCACGGCGCGTGCTGGCCGCCGCCTTGATTGCCGCCGCCGATTTCCATCAGCGGACAGAACGCGCTGAATTCGATCCAGCGGGCGAAGACGTCGCGATCGCCGAACTGATAGTACCCGCCGGTGTCGGAGCCCCAGATCGGGAAGCCCATGAACGCCACGCGCGCAAGCTGCACGATCGCGGCGCGCAGACCGAGATCGGTGGGCTCGCCGATGCCGAACGTGTTGCGGCCGGTCGAGTCGCCCCCCCAGAAGATGCCGTATTGCTGACTGCCCGCGTACCCAGCGCGCAGATAGTGCACGAAGTCGGTGCTCATCAGCTTGTCGGCGAACGCGTTGTAGTGCACGCGCGCGTAGTCGATGGTGTAGCCGTTGATCATCTCGCGTCCGTTGCGGCCGTCGGCGAAGATGTCGGTGGCGCGGTTGGGCACGGCATCGGGCAGCTCCGTCATGTCGAACTCGCTGCGATCGAGTTTGATGCCCGAGATCCCGCGATCGACCAGCGTCTGCACTTTGACGGCCCACCACGCCGCGGCGGCCGGGTTGGTGTAATCGATCAAGATGCTGCTGCGCGGTGCGTAGTAGCCGAACTGGTGCGCGTCGGCGGCGAACTCGCCCAACGCCCACGGCGCGCCGAAGACAAAGATGTGATAGCCGCGCTGGGTGAGCGCGGCGAGCATCTTGTCGGTGTTGGGAAAGCGCTCGGGATCGAACGTGAAACTGGCGAAGCCGGCGTAGCCCGAGATGAACGGCGACGGCGGCGAGTCGCCACTAGTCCACGGGCGATCGAACTCGTAGTTGCCGGGCGGAATGTCGAGCGCTTCGTACATGGTGATATCGTTGACGAGGTCGGCGTTCATCTCGACGCCGTCGAGCTGCGCCGGCGTGTCGATGTGATGCTCGTCCCGCCAGCGCAGATGGCGGAAGCCCCAACGCGGCGGCACGAACGGCCGGCCGGTAAGAGCGGTGTAGTCATCCAGAATCGCGTCGTGATCACCGACGAAGTACACCAGGCTGTGTTCGTTGGTGCGGCGATTAAACTCGAAATCCATTTTGACGATGGCAGAGTCGGTCTTCGCCACATCGTAGGTTCCGGTCATCGTCCCTTCGACATACGCGCCGTAGCCGCGTGAGCTGTGAAAGAACGGCGTGTAGAGCGAGATCGTCGGCGTCACCACCATCGTGACCGTTTCGCCACGGCGATCGAGCGAACCGCCTGCGCCCGGCGCGATCTCGCTCGGTCCACGGTTGTCGACGGTGCGCTCCGTCAGTCCGTAGAAATGTTCGCCGGGTGCGGCGCTCACCGTGCTCACGACGCGCGTGATCTGTGCGCCGGCGGCGGGGCGCAGGCGCGTGCGCACGGAACGAGCGGTTGGAAACTCGACCGACCACTCCACCGTCAACGTCCCAGCGTCCGCAGTCAACGCGATCCCACGGGCGGTGTGCTGCACATCGCGCAAGTGCTGCAGCGGTTCGGCGCTGTTGCCGATTTTCAATGACGGCACACCGGCGTTGGTGAGCCCGGTGCCGGCGGCATTGCCGAGCGTCAGATTGCCGGTGACCTTGTCGAGCCGCGCCGTCGCGACGTGCGAGCGCAGGGTTACCGCGGCCGCGTTTTCGCTCACGCGAATCTCATCGGGTGCCACTGCAGTGAAACGAAGATAGCCGGGAATATCGGCCGCGGTGACCGCGGCGTCGTCGTTCCAGTCGTGCGTGGCGCACAACGGATTCGCACTGTCGAATACACAGGCCGCGGTGCCGGCGATCGGCGCGATATCAAGCGCCGCGGCAGTATGTGGCCCGGCGAGTGCGACCACGAACAGTGCAATCAATCGGCGCAGCGAAGTCACGATCTCGCTGGCTAGCACTGAGCGCCGGACTTCTGCAACTGGGATCTGGCATCTGCGGCGGCCTTCGGTATGATCAACCCCACACAGAGGAGGGTCTATGGACGCGAAGTATACGGGGATGACGCCCGACTTGTATGCGTATCTGGTTGCGCACGGCACGGCGCGCGATGCGATACTCGATGATCTGTCGAGAGAAACCTCGGCGCTCGGGCCGATCAGCATGATGGAGATCGCGCCGGAGCAAGGCGCCTTCATGACCTTGTTGGCGCGCGCGATTGGCGCGCGCTCGGCAATCGAGGTCGGCACCTTCACCGGCTACAGCGGCGTGTGCATCGCCCGCGGTCTGGCGCCCGGCGGTAAGTTGCTGTGCTGCGACATCAGCGAGGAGTGGACGACGATCGCGCGGCGTTACTTCCAACGCGCGGGGCTCACCGATCGCATCGAGCTGCGTATCGCGCCGGCGCTCGAGACGCTGCGCGCACTACCTCTTGGCGAGACCGTCGACTTCGCCTTCATCGACGCCGACAAGAGCGGCTACCGCGTGTACTACGAGGAAATCCTCAAGCGTCTGCGGCCGAACGGGCTCATCCTGTTCGACAACGTGCTGTGGCAGGGTCAGGTCATCGATCAAACGAACGCCAGCGACGACACCAAAGCGATTCGCGACCTGAACGAATTTCTCGCCCGCGACGCGCGCGTGCAGGCGGTGATGCTGTCAGTCTCCGACGGCCTGACCATTGTCCGCAAGCGCGCCGCGGGCGAGTGAGCGGGGCGCGGATCTTACGGTTCGCACATCAAGTTGATGAGATCCGAATCGAAGAACCCCACCGGTGAGTTCGCCAGCGAGTGGCTGCGGGTGATCAAGCGGACGTGATTCTTCTGCCGGACCCCATTGGGGGTGCGCCGCAGCGGCACGCGAATCGGGAACGGCGCGGTGCACGCGTCGGTCTGCTCTTCGCTGAGCGGCAACGTCAGCGTCGCGCCAGTGACCGGGTCGCGCAGCGACCGCAGGGCGTTGACCAAACTGGCGCGGTTGGCGGCATCCCGCGCCGTCGGGGCCAAGACGTGAATCGGATCAGCGACACCAGCTTGGGGGCAGCTGGCCAGATTCGGATCGACGTTGTTGAGACACGCCACTACCCGGAACTCACAGGTATCGTTCGTGGCGCTGCCGTCGAAGTCGCAGGTCGAGTCGTTGTTCTTGCAGTGCTGGGTGTGATGCGGCCGGCCATTGAGATCAGTGGCTGGCTGATTGTTCGGATTGACGACTGACCACTCCACCAAGCAAGCGTGAACGTCGCGCGAACCCACGCCGTAACCATCGCCCGGAATCAGCTCGTAGGTGCAATCGGCCGCGCAGCCGTCGCCGTCGTCGCTATTGCCGTCGTCGCACTGCTCGCCTGGACTGAGCGCGCCGTTGCCGCAACCGGGCAGCGTGCAGTTGGAGTCGCAGCCGTCCCCGTTCACCGCGTTGCCATCGTCGCACTCCTCGAAGGGATCGAGCACGCCGTCGCCACACAAGGTCGCGTGGAACACCAGCGTACCGCCCGCTGGTTGATCGAACTGCGCAACCTCGAAGCGAACGGTTTGGCCGGCGACCACCGGCACTTTGACGAGCGACGTCACGTCGGGGTCGACGTCATCGCTGCACGCCAATTCGGTTGGCGCCGCGCATGCACCACTGGAGGCGGTGAGCACCGTATCGTAGTCACTGCCGTCGGTGCGGGCGAACACCATCCCGTTGCTCGATGCCGTGAAGCTGTACCAGACACTGTTGGCGTTCGGCCCATCGGTGCACGACTGCCGCGGATCGCTCGCAGCGCTGGTCGCGGCGGTAGTATCCACTGCGTCAGCGAACGGGAGCGCGGGGATCAGCGTCGCCGCGGCGCAGGTGTCGTTCGTTGCGGGCGCAACGAAATACGAGTTGAACACCACCGTTCCGCCTCCGGGGTCGCCAAACTGGGTAACTTCAAACAGGATCGTCTGCCCGGCCAACACCTCGAGCGCCGCAACAGATGTGAAGGGGTCCGCCCCATCGTCATCGTCACAGGTCAGCTCGGTCAGTGCGCCACAGCCGCCGCTATAGGCCGTCAGCACCGTGTCGTAGTCACTCCCATCGGTGTTGACGACAATCGTACCGTCGGCGGACGCGATGAAGCTGTACCAGACACTGTTGGAGTTCTGCCCTGGGGCGCAGGACTGTTCGGGATCGCTCGCAACGGCGGTGGCGTCAACGGTGTCAATTGTGTCGCTAAAGACTGGAACCGAAACCACCATGGGCGTCGTGCACTCATCGTTCGGCGGCGCAACAGCGTAGCTGCGTCCGGCCGCAGCGATCGCGATCAGCAGGCCTACGAGCGACAGGGTTTTCATGGCTCCTCCGTGCTGATGGTCACGAACCGATCACTTGGTCGAGAAGGTCCAGTTCTGAATGTAGGGTTGCAGCACGCGCACCAAGGTCGGGCTGGTCACAACGGAAGACGGAGAAGGCGCCGTAAACCTGCCCACGCAAAAGACACCGCCGGCGGTCGGCGCGTAGGGATTGGCGAGTCCGCTCACAGACGCTTGCATGCCGCTCAGCGCCGAATTGTCGTCGTAGCCGAAGTTACCGAGCAGGCCGGGCAAGGTATCGGTAGCGATGCACGGTCCCGTAGTGCCCTTCGCGGCGCAGGAGTCGCCGCCGTCGGTGCGACAACCGATGCGGTAGTCGCCGGCGCAGTAGCCACAGAACTTGCTCGCGCCGTCCGCCGTTAAGCTCGTGCCCGCCGTACTCAGCACGTTGGGCTCCATCAAAGGGACGCCGAGCTTCGACCAGGAGACGTTGTCGTCTACGGGCAAACACGCTGCATCGGTTCTTCCATCCAGCGCGCTGCAATGCCCGAAGGCATTCGCCCCGCTGTCACACAGTTGTGCTTCGCAAACCGGACAGATCGAGTGGCTCCCTAACAGGACAAGGATTTCCTGCTCGGTTTGCGTCAACGAGGTCATCGCGCCGGTGTCGAGGTTCACGAAGCCGAACGATACAAGACCACCTTTGCAGCGACCCGGGGACGCGCAACCGGCGTCGTTGTCGCAGGCGAGCCCGTTGCTCGTGCCGCCCGCGCAGTGACCCTTGTCCGACTCATCAAGGTCGGCGGTGACCTTCGGAACGCGTGCAAAACGCGGGACGATGCAAGTCGCAATGACGCCGCTGAGCCTCGGTGTCGGTGCGCCGATGAGGTTGCCGGGCTCGACGCTCGACCCACGGGTCTCACAGACCGTCTGACCCGCCGCTGTGCACAACGCCTGCGCGCCCGCCGCGACGCCACTAGTCGGGTTCGGTGCGCACGTCCCCGCACCGCCGCACGTGCAGCAGTCGGGAACGCACGCCGCTGGCGGTGCCTTCACGCCGCCGCGCACGCACTCGCTATCTTCGACGCACGGCTGGCCATCCGAGGCGCCGGCGTTGGTACAGCGCGCCAGATACGCCGACGCCGCATCGCCGCCAGGTCCGCTGCCGTCGTTCAACGCCGGCAGGAACTGCGTCAGATTCGGCAAGCTGATCAACGTACGCTTGCGCGGCGTCTTGTTGGTCTTGGCGCCCTGGGGATTGATCGGCACCGCCGTCTTGGTGAGCGCCTGAGTGAAGGTGTCCACCGATCTCGCGTTCACCGTGTCGGGGGCTTGGCCCGCCAGCACGCAGTCCGCCAGATCGTCCACGCTGCTCACACACGCGCCCGTGGTCACGCATGTCCCACCTGCGGTGCAATCAGCGGTGACCGCGCAATGCTGGCCCGTGGTATCGCAGCGGCCGCAATCGCTGATCGTGGCGCACTGTTCGCCGGTGGCCGTGAGGGCGGTGCAGCGTCCTTTGCACGCGCGGCTCGGCAGGCCGAGATCAGGGAGATAGGGGTCCTGACAGGCGGCGCCGATCTTGGTGCGGACTTTCCGCTGCGCCTTAGTGATGTCACCGGCGAGGCCCTTGTCGTTGCTGATCAGACACAGGCTGGTGTCGTTCGGTGCCAAAGCATTGCAGCCCTTCGCGCGGTTACAGCCCTTGTTGAAGTTCTTGCACGTGCCCTCGGTAACGAGGTTGCATCCGGCGGGACCGGTACACGTCTTAGTGGGAAGCAGACTGCAGTAACCGGGACACTCCGGGTCGCCGAGCGCGGCGGCCACCGGTCCATCGCACGTCAATCCCTTGCGCGCGCCGTCGGCGCAGACGCCATTGTTGGCGAGGCACGCGGGCGGCGGAGACGACAGCGAAGGGACGCACACTTTGTTGCCGTCCGCAGCCTTGTTCTTGCCGGCGAGGTTGGCGTCGACCGAAGCGATCACCGCTTTCTGGAGCGCGGCCGCATACGCGCTGGCCTGCGTCATCGCCTCCTTGGCGCACTTGCGGACGTATGCGCAGCCGTCGTCGGAGATGTTCGTGCCGCAGGTGAGGGCGGGGACACGGGAGGCCCCGAGTGACAGTGTGAGCAGCGCGGCCATGATCGTGCGCCGTAGGGTTGCAGGGTTCTGCTTTGAACCGTTGGCTGTCATCGGGACCTCCGTCCTTGGGCGATATGCGTGCCCTCGCGTCTAGAAGCTCTGGAACAAACCGCCACCTCTACTGGCACGGGCCGGTGGCGTTCACGTCCGTATGTTGGTCAGTGCAAGCGCTGCCATTGCCCATGTCGTGCGGAACGCAGGCGGTTGCCATGCCGATGCAGCTTCCACCGCGGCCGTCGGTGGCCTCGAAGTGCACGTGGTAAACGCGGCCGTCACCGGTCCCGTTTCGCTCAGCACGCACGATCGCTGTTGCCCCGCCGATTCCCATCCCATCGGGGCACTTGTCTCCGCTGCCCTGACCAAGCAGCGGTTCATCCTGCGTGATCTGCGTGACGGTCACATTGATCGGATCGCCGTCAGGATCTGAGATTCCAGCGACCGCGAGGCGGACCAAGGCGTGATTCGGCGGCCACAGCGTGCTCACCGGCGCCAGAACGGCGGCAGCGCAGCTCGGAGACCGGTTCGCGAGCGGATTCGCGGCGACGAAGACGTCGTGAACACCGTTCGTGTCGGCGGGCACAAGGTTCGTCGATCCGCTGTCCCATGAGATTAAGCGCCCATCGCCCGACATCGCGGTGACGATGAGGTCCGAGCCGTTCCCGCTCGCTTCTCCGCCGTCGAACGCGAGCGAGACACGCGCCGTCGTACCGGTCTGCCGATCATGGACGAAGACGTCGTCGCAGGTCGCGCTCGTGTCGCCGGCGACGAGATTCGTGCTGCAGCTCTGAAAGGCGACGAAACGGCCGTCCCCGGAAATCGAGGTATTCCCGCTATCGCTGTTGCCCGTCGTACCGCCGAGACCGACCGTGATCTGCTCGGTCAGTCCCGCCAGTCGATCGCGTACGAAGATTTGGTCGCGCCCGTTGTAGACCGTCGTGTACAAATCTTGGGCGCGGCTGGTGAAGGCGACGAAACGGCCGTCGGCCGAGATGGCGGGAGACTTGTCCCCGGCTGCGCCGATACTCGCCTGGCCGCCGTCAGAAGCGACGTCTGCCCGTTCGGTCGCGCCCGTGAGCCGGTCGTGCACAAAGAGATCGGTGGCCCCGTTCGTGTCGTCCGCGACGAGGTTCGCGGCGGCGCTGAAGAACGTCACGAACCGACCGTCCGCGCTGATCGCCGGCAGGCGGTTGCTGTCGAGTCCAGGGGCCGACTGACTGCCGTCAGACGCAACGTTCGCTCTTTCGATGCTACCGGTCAGCCGGTCCTTCACGAAGACGTCGAAGTCGGGATCCGAATCGACATCGAAGTTCGATGCGGAGGTTGTGAATGCGACGAAGCGCCCGTCGGCCGAGATCGCCGCGCCGAACGAGTTGGCGCCGGGGTCCGCCTCTTCTCCGCTCGGACCGACGCTGACCCGATCGATGGTCGCGTTTAGGCGGTCGTAAACGAAGACGTCGTTGTTGAAGTGGTCGTTCGGGACGAGATTGTTGGCGGGGCTATTGAAGGCCACGAACCGCCCGTCGCCCGAGATCGCCGGCTCTTGACTGAAGGAGCTCGCCTCACTCCCATCGGACGCGATGCTCACCCGCTCCGTCATGCCGGTCATGCGGTCGTGGACAAAGATGTCGGCAGCACCATTCGCATCGTTCGGGACGAGGTTGTCGGCATTGCTCTCAAAGGCAACGAATCGGCCGTCGGCCGACATACGCGGCGGCGCGAAGCGCCCGCTGGGACCGTTGGCTTCGATCGCCAGCGAATCGACGCTCACCCGCTCTACCGCATGCACGATGGACGGCGAGCCAAAGCAGACAGCGAACATGACGAACAAGAGACCCTTCTGGATAGCGATCATGAGATCCTCCTTGGGCCGGTCACAACCGGCGAGATGTGATGTAGTGAATGAACACTTCATACGGTGACAACTGCGTTCCACACCGACCGTTGAGGCTGTAGAAAAACTGCGCGGGTCGGTGTAAATCAAGGGTCAGCGAGCATCTGGGGGATGTTCGGACGGCTGAGGTGATGGGGAGGGGCGGATGGCGCGGTACAAGCCGTACAATCTGAAGCAGGCCAAGATGA